>CAZICK010000090.1:0-15008 GCA_964537505.1 uncultured Pirellulales bacterium | reverse complement strand
GGGCATCCAGTACAACAATTTCCCGCTACCAAAAATAAGGAGTTATGTTCATTTCTGCCGAACGAAAAATAAAGACTTACATCAATTTTCCACGACCAAAAATAAGCACTTACGTCTGCCTCCGCCCAGCCGCTGCCAACAACTCCCCCATGCAAAAAAATCGGCTGCTCCCAATAGCGGAAGACAGCCGATTCTTTCTTACCTGTATTATAAGGTCGGTTAGAACTTCACCATCCATGAATTCTGGATGCGGTAGTTAGTGCCTGCACCGCCATTTTCGGACTCCGTTCGCATGCAAGTAAGCTCGATACCGGTCAAAAGGTACTTGCTGAAGAAGTAATTGACGTTAGCAAAGGCAAAGACGTTCTCGCTCCTAGCCCCGGCAGCCAGATCGCTGTCGGTTGGATCGTCTATACCTGCTCCGGCATTGACAGCCCATTCGTCACAGGGTTTCAAGCCAATCTGAGCCCATCCACCAAAGCTCTCAATTTCATCGTGCGTAGCGGTGTTAGCGCCTTGGCCGATACCACCCAGATAGGAATTGAGGTTTTCACCCCAGAAAACCTCACCCTTGAGTTCCACCTCGGGACATAACGGGACCACCAAGTCGCCGTTCAATGACCAGGTATGAAGGTCGGGACATGTCGCCCAGTTGACCTCTTCCCGGCCATAATGTCCGCTGACACCAGCCTGCATTCCACAACTGGAACCACTAATGCGGGCCTGAACCGTCGGCGCACCTTCATCCTGTCCATCGTCCAGAACACCATCATAATCCTGACCATTCTGACGCGCCAAGGCCACTTCCATCTTTACTTTCCCTTCGCCCGTGGGACAATCCACTGTTTTGGTGTATCGAAGCTGAGGACTTCGGTAACCAATGTTGCCTCCCAGCCAGCCGATCGTGTAATTGAGCGTATCAGGAAATAGCGGCGAAACGACATCCGAAGTCTGACCGAACAGCACTGACCAGTCAGCTCCCTTCAATTGGCCGTAAGCATGACGCATCATCGGTGTGCTCTTATTCTCCTGGTCGATTTGCGGGTTATAAAAATCTACCTCAACCCGACCCATCACTTCCAGATCACCGATATTCGGGGCAAGTACGTCCATGCCCAAGCGAGTCTGCCGAGCAGTGGCACTGAACATATCATCGTCATTGTTGGTGGCAGTCTCTGGATTGACATATAAGAGGTAATTACCCGCATTGTTACTGCTGGTGTCATAAACCAAATCAAGCTTAATGTACCCGTGAGGCTTAATGCTCCAGCCGGCCGGTAGTATCAAACCACCGCCACCTTCATCCTTGGCCGCTGTCGGCATCTGTGCAACCACCTGCTTAAGTTGCGTTTGATACTGCCAACTCGAACTGTTCTTCAGCTCGGCCATCTCAGTCCGCAACTGCTGAATCTCAGTCTGCGCCTGCTTAAGCTCGGTTTGCAAGTTATTCTCAGCGGCATTTACGTTACCTGCCCAGCAGGCCACCAAACCAACCAAAAACAACAATTCTTTCTTGTTCATAGACAAAACTCCTTTCGCTTGCGTTCTAAATCTCCTGTTCACAAGAAAAACAACTCTACATTACACAACTGTCCTTACCAAAAAGGATACGATCTATATTTATGAACCCGTATATTTCAACGGTTTTGATCTGCACAATAACAATATCCGATAATATACGTGAACCCTCTGTCCACACGATACCACAAACACATGCGGCAATTGTAGTGTCAAGGCACCTTCTGTCCACCGTTTTTCTACGAAACTATCGGTATGTTTACTATTTTTCTACCGAAATCAAGAATATTTTTACAAAACTGGATCTGAATATTTTTGGGCTGCCCGCGATTGGCAGCCCAGCAGTTTACACAGGCAATCTATTCGCCCTATACAGTTCATTCTGTAATGAGAAAACGTGGGAACTGAATCATTATGGGTACATTTATTCCAGATGTGCCAATTGTTCAATATTGTAACGCTGGGCGATCAGGGCGTCGGCCTGAGGCAACTGGTCCCGCGGTATTACAACTGTCGGGTTGTTATTTTCGAACTCAATCACGTCAAATTTCCCCTGCGGATCGAGTTTTTGCGCAGCGATTATGTCTTCGATGGAACGTATCGGCATACCGTTATATTTTGTTACCACCAATTGGCGCAAAGCCTGATAGCCCAGGTTTATCTCCGCCGGCAGTACGAGGTTGAGTATCACGATATCGTGGCGTTCGTCGCTGGGCTTGAAAGCCAGCTCGTGGAAATAATGATATAAATGAGGGTCTGTTTTACCCTGCCAGTTCGAGCCCCAGCCGGCCAGATACTTGCGGGTAAGTTTCTGGAGCACGAACCCACCGACAACTGCGTATTGTCCCTGCTGATCATATTCGTAATACGGGACCAGCATATCGTCGGCTTTGAAGTTTCGGGCGGTGATTTTCAATTGCTGCTTATCACCATCGCGCCAGATGTCAAAGGCAAGAACCTGGGCCACCGTCTTGGTGGTTATCAAGTGTTCAAACGATATACGTTTGAACCTAGGATCCTCAAACTTTCCGTAGGCGTCGATTTCGTGGCCGTCGATTGCCAGTATCACATCGTTCTTTTTGAGCATATCACTACCGGTGCCCAGCGTCCACACATCGCTCACATAAACGCCGTCTTTCAAATCTTCCGGCATCTTCAGGAACGCCCGCATGGCTGGGTCGAGCAGCGGCGCCGTCGCAAAGCCGACCAGTGGAAAGCCTTCGTAATCGTCCTGACGGACGTCGGCCAGAAACTGATTGATGACCATCGCCGGAATTACTCCCGATTCCTTAATGTCTTCGTTGTACCAGCAGCCCAGCCCGATGGCGGCGCCGTCCTTACAGAAGAGATGAGCCAGTCCGGACCGCTGCGAAACGTTACTGATCACATAGTTCAAAAACAGGGCAAAGGAAAAGCCTGATTGATACAATTCGGCCCGGTCGATATAACCGCGTCCGCTGGAGACCCGGCCGTCATCGTCCAGCCAGTAGAAGTCCGCACTTGCACCTTTGCGGTAATCTTCGCTGAAGCTGACGGGTTGTAACGGCTCGTCCACTGCGCTGCTGTCCAGTCTCAGCAGGGATAAGTTGCTTTCGTAGTCGATTACTTTTACCTGAGCCGGTATCTGTTCGTTTTGTCCGAACTTTTGTACGGTTACGAACGAGGCGTCGGCCATATTACAGGCCGTGGTCAGCACTTCGTAAGGACCCACCGCACATCCGTAACCGATCCGTTGGCTCAGATCGGTATGCCGCCAGGGCTGATGCGAACTATAGCTGTAAACGGACGCCTGTATGTAAACCAGCGATTTTCTGAAAGCTTCTGTCTGGTCAGGATCGGTTTTATTTTCCGCATTGGCACTTTGCGGGGGGCAAAGGGCCTGTACCAATACAATCCAAACTGTAACGAACCAAACGGTTTTAATCTTCATTACTGAACCTGCCTTTGATGTTAGTGTCACCTTTAATTTGCATCCGATATACGTGCATCCGCGGACACCTGATATTGTTGTAATATGGCATTATGACGGGTCTGTCCTTTTTCAAGATCGATGATCAGCGGCCAATCGAGATACATAAAATTTATCATACAGAAATTGCCGTCGGGATTTTCGATAGCTTTTTTTACGTCCGCCAGGCTCCAAATATCCATACCGTTGATTTTTTCCACCGGCTGATATTTGAATTTCCCGCAGTATTGATTGACCTCGTCCGGCAGAATTTCGCCCAGCACTACGTATTCCAGGCGTTGGTGCTGCTGATTGAGCTGCTGGGAATAATAAAACAGATATCGCAGGGAATGGGGGACATCCGGCAGCCAGTTGTCTCCCCACGTCTCCAGAAAATTGCGCGACACCGGCACAAATGTCAAGCCGGCATAAACAACATAACCGGGTTTTTTATCGTACTGCCGGGCGTATCCCAATACCGGACGGTTCAGTCTGACCTCCACTTTTTCCGTGTGGATCTGTCCGTCACGATAAAAAGTGATTTCCACCTGATCGCCTATTTGTTTTCGTTCAACCACTTCCGATATTTGCAGTCGCAGGTCGTCTATCAGGACTTTGCCGTCATTATCGACATCGTACTGATCGATTTTGGTTAGCACATCGCCCGGCTGCAATATCGTTTCTATGGAACCGTTCAGCAGCGTCTGCAGTACCACTATTCCCTCTTCCTGGTCCGGTATTTTCAGATATTCCTTATAGCTTACGCTGTGCAGGCCGGGATAAAACGTAAATCCCAATGATCCGAAACCGTCGTACTTGTCGTCAGTGATGTCGGCCAGGAAATGGCGAATTACGGTTGTCGGTATCATGTATCCGATATTGTCCGCCTGTCGCAATCCCTGAAAGGCAACTCCCACCACCTTACCTTTCTGCATAACGGGGCCGCCGCTGTTGCCCGGGTTGATAGCCGCGTCGGTCTGCACCACCAGATGCGAATCGGCCCCCGTATGACTGTAGTTGTCCATTTCCACCCGCGATACTATCCCCTCGGTCACCGAGACCAGCTCGCCGCCTACCGGAAAACCGTAAGTCGAGACAGTTGTATTAACTTCGGGAATACCGCCCAGCTCCAGCGGCTCGGTATCGTCAAAGAAGCTCATCTCCTGCGGCAGAAGAATCGCCAGATCGCAGTCATGCCCGATGAATGCCACCCTGGCCGGATACTGACGGGCCTGTCCCTGCTTTTTTATCTCGACATACTTATTGTTGCTTACGTTGTGGGCGTTGGTAAGTATTCGCTTACCATCAATGACAAAACCGGTACCGCTGCCCCAGTTCATCGCTGTCTGCTTCCAGGGCATGGAGTAGTTCCAGTCCTGGCTGACACCGCGTATCAGCACAACCGATTTGGACAGAAGCTGCTCGTTCCCCAAGGCCGAGCTTACCGCCGATCCCCAGCATCCAAACAAGACCAGCCCTGCAACCAAAATCCACAAATAACCTGACTTCCTCGGGCGATAACTCATATCCAAAACTCCCAATATCAAATAGTTACCTTACAGTTTTTTGTAAGTTTGCAGTTTTTCGCGCATAGCTTTTATGTGGGCGTCGGTTGTTCCGCAACAGCCGCCGATGATATTGGCGCCGCCGGCGATCAGCGGCCCAACGCTCTGGGCCATATCCTCCGGCGTAGCTTTGAAGACAGTCTTACCGTCTTCCAATATCGGCAGGCCGGCGTTCGACTGAATCATGATAAATCGATCCGTATTATCGCGCATTTCGCGACATATAGGGATCATGTCTTCCGGGCCGCTGCCACAGTTGCTGCCCACAATGTCCGCGTCTAGGGCAGTCATCTCCCGTGCCGCCTGGGCCGGGCTTACACCCATCATCGTACGATACCGCCCCTGAGCGGTTTTGTCGAAGGTAAAAGTCACAATAGTCACCAGATCGGTATTTTCTTTAGCCGCCCGCAGCGCTACCCTGGCCTCTTCCAGTGCGGTCATTGTCTCGATACATATAGCGTCTGCTCCGCCTTGGGCAAGGGCCACAACCTGTTCCCTGAACGCCTCGTACATATCTTGCTCGGTCTGGGTTCCCAGCGGTGCCAAGAACTGGCCCGTCGGTCCGACCGAACCGATCACGAAACAATTTTGCCCGGCGGCATTGCGCGCGATCTCAGCGGCCGCACGGTTCAACCGGCGGACCTCATCAGCCAGCCCGAAATACTCCAATTTGTAGCGAGTGCCTCCGAAACTGTTGGTTTCCACAATATCGCTGCCAGCGGCAACGTATCCGGCTATGACCGATTGGACTTGTTCGCTGTGGGTGATGTTCCACTGATCGGGACACCCCCCGGCTTCCAGCCCCAGGTTTTGCAGTGATGTACCCATGGCCCCATCACCCAGCAGTACCTTACCTGCTTGAAGTTGTTCCAATAGACTGCTCATAATCAACCCTCATCATAACCACAGCCGGGGCCAATTGGTAGCAATAAATACACAGCGAAACCGTAAATAGACTTGACGAAGCAATAATCAGGTTATATAGTTGGAAATCGATGGAATTAGCTGTGTTGGATATTTTTCAGAAATGATTATGATTGACGAACACGGCAATCGATTGTCTCGTAACTATTTTACTATAATGAGGTTAAGAAAATGACGGACGCAACTAAAACTCGGGATTACAAGGTTAAAGATATTACCCTGGCCGAGTGGGGCCGAAAAGAAATAGAGTTGGCCCAGAAGGAAATGCCCGGCTTGATGGCATTGCGGGAAAAATACACCGCCCAGCAGCCCTTAAAAGGAGCCAGAATTGCCGGGTGCGTACACATGACCATCCAGACGGCCGTGCTGATCGAAACCATGATTAAACTTGGCGCCCAGGTACGTTGGTCGTCATGTAATATCTTCTCGACGCAGGACCATGCCGCCGCGGCCATAGCGGCGACGGGAGTGCCGGTGTTCGCCTGGAAAGGCGAGACGCTGGAAGAATACGACTGGTGTGTCGAACAGGTCATTGAATGGCCCGACGGTAAAGGCCCAAATATGCTCATCGATGACGGCGGCGATCTGACCAACATGATGCATGAGCAGCGATATAAGGAATTCATGAACCATGTGCGGGGCATCTCGGAAGAGACCACCACCGGTGTGCATAATCTGGAACGCTTATCGCGGAAAGGCAAACTGAAATGTCCGGCCATAAATGTCAATGATTCCGTTACCAAGAGCAAATTCGACAACAAGTACGGTTGTCGCGAATCGTTGGCCGACGGTATCAAAAGAGCTACCGATATTATGGTGGCCGGCAAAGTAGTGGTGATCGCCGGTTACGGTGACGTAGGTAAAGGCAGCGCTCAAACAATGGCCAACTTCGGCGCCCGCGTGATAGTTACAGAGATCGATCCGATCTGCGCTCTGCAGGCAGCGATGGAAGGCTACGAAGTCAAAACCATGGACGAAGCTGTCACAGAAGGTAATATCTTTGTCACGACCACCGGCTGCTGTAATGTCCTGACAGCCGAGCACATGAAGCAAATGAAAGACCAGGCGATCGTTTGTAATATCGGTCACTTCGACATCGAAATCGACGTAGCCGGGCTGCGGGCAATCGAAGGCATCAAAAAAACCAATATCAAACCACAGGTCGATCTATTCACCTTTCCCGACGGCCACAGTATCATATTACTGGCAGAGGGGCGTTTGGTGAATTTGGGTTGTGCCACGGGACATCCGTCCTTTGTAATGAGCAACTCCTTTTCCAATCAGGTGCTGGCCCAGATCGAACTGTTTAACAACAGCGAAAAATACGAAAACAAGGTATATACCCTGCCCAAGAAACTAGACGAGGAGGTTGCCCGTTTGCACCTGGAAAAACTGGGTGTAAAACTGGAAACATTGACGGAAAAACAGGCTGAATATCTCGGGATATCGGTAAACGGCCCCTACAAACCGGACCACTACCGCTATTGAAAACATCTGTAAAAAAATTGCCGGTAGTTGGACAATTGCAGGAATGAATGATCTTCGAACAGGCATAATTGGCGTAGGTGGATACGGTGCGAAAGTTCTGGCGGAGATAGGCCGCAACGACAGCTTTATTGTCAAAGCCATCGCTGACCGGAACATGGAACTGGCCAAGGGATACGCCCTGCAGTACGATGCGACCCCATACGACGACTATCGCAGTCTGATCGTTGAGGAAAAGCTCGATGTGCTCTTCCTGGCGCTGCCTACTTTTCTGTGCGGAGAATGTATTCAACTGGCGGCCAAGGCCGGGATTCACGTTTTTAAGGAGACACCGCTGGCTCGCACACTGCCGGAAGCGATGCAGTGGGTGGAACAGCTCGAAAAGGCCCAAGCACAATTCCATATCGGCGCCGAAAAACGGTTCGCACCAGGTTATCTGCACGCCCACCAGTTCCTTCAAAAACAGCGAATTGGTTCAGTCTATCTGGTTCGGGGCGAATGTTTTATGAGCTATCCTGACACTCGCGGCGAGTTCGGCTGGCGGGGTGATCCGGTTCTGTCCGGCGGCGGAGTGCTGCTGGAGGAGGCCTATCACCTGATCGATCAGATTGTCTGGAGCCTGGGAACGCCCGAACGGCTTTACAGCCTCAACACCAATCATTGCAGTAAGCGAACACTGCCGCCATACCGCACAGAAGATACCGTGGTGCTGACTATGAAGTTTCCTGACGGAGCGATGGGCAATTTGTTGTGCAGTTGGATGACCGGCCCGTCAAGCGAACGGCTGCTCTTTCACGGTACCGAAGGCAGTATGGAGGCCAGCCCCGATATGTTACGCATATACGATCCCAAGGGCAACTTGCTCAGAGAAGAAAACTATCAGGTCGATGAGGCGTGGCTGATCTCACAACGGATACGCCAGTTTGCCGACAGCCTGCTTGACCCTGAGGTAAAACCTGTCAATATCGCCCGCGAACATTTGGTTAATGTGGCAATTATCGAAGCGGCGTACCTGTCAGGACGTACGCAACTGCCCGAAAGTCTCAAAGTTTACGGATCACTGTTTAAAATTTGAAAAATGTATGCCCGGTGGACGGAACAACAGAAAACAACACCATATTATGAAAGATATATTGGATATTGACCGTCAGGAACTTTGTGATTGGCTCAGCGAAAATTCTTTTCCTTCATATCGTACCGATCAGATTCTGCAATGGGTATATCAACATAACGTCGATAAATTTTCCCTGATGAGCAACCTGCCCGCTGATCTCAGGGAGCTTCTCTCCCAACAGTTCAGTTTGCGGGCCGCCAGCCTCCAACGGACCTGCCATAGTCATGACAGTACGGTCAAACTGCTGTTAGCCTGGCCGGACGAAACTTTGACCGAAACAGTGCTTATTTCCACCGGAAGTCGCCGTACCGTTTGCATTTCTTCTCAGGTCGGTTGTCCTGTACGTTGCGCTTTTTGTGCTTCCGGGCTGGACGGCCTGACCTGCTCGCTGGAGGCCGGCCGGATGGTCGAACAGGTCTTATGGGTCAGAAAACAACTCGACGCATCGGAACGGATCAGCAATGTCGTAATAATGGGTATGGGCGAACCCTTTGCCAACTACGATAACACCATAAAAGCGGTAAAAATAATCAACGCCGATTGGGCTCTCGATATCGGCGCCCGTCACATCACCATCAGTACTATCGGACTGCCCCGGCAGATACGAAAGCTGGCCCACGAACCTCTGCAGGTCACTTTGGCGGTGAGCCTTCATGCCCCCAACGACCAGCTCCGCAGCCAACTGATACCCATAGCCGGACAAATAAAACTGGAAGAGCTTTTCCAGGCGATCGATTATTATTATCAACAAACGCACCGGGAGGTAACGCTGGAATATGTACTGCTCGATGGGGTCAACTGCCTGCCGGTTCATGCCGACCAGCTTGCCGGCCTGGCGCGGCAAGTGCGATGCAACGTCAACCTGATCAATTACAATCATGTGGCCGAAACCGACTTCAAACCGGCCGGGAATGAAACCGCACAGGCATTTAAGGACCGGCTCATCGCCAGGGGAATAAACGTTCATCTGCGTCGGTCGCACGGCTCCCAGATCGACGCTGCCTGCGGGCAACTGCGACGCCGATATTCTCATAAGGAAAAATAATGCTACACGCCGCCGGCGGAACGGTGGGGTTTGGGAGATCTGTTGGGCGAGATTATCCGGCGATCGGGGGGCTGCGTTTTTTTTGTCGGGCCTACCATGATGGAAGAAAAAAAGGATAGTTGACAAAAGACAGGATAACGTGTACTCTTGTGGCCTTGATGTATTGTTTTTTTTGGTAACTCAGGTGGAAATAACATTATATGACTGATATCAAACACTTAACACCAAGCGAGATCGTGGCCGAGTTGGACAAGTTCATTATCGGACAGGACGATGCCAAGCGGGCGGTGGCCATCGCCATCCGTAATCGCTGGCGCCGCCAGCAGCTCCAGCCGGACATACGCGATGAGGTCGCTCCCAAAAATATTATCATGGTGGGACCAACCGGTGTGGGCAAGACCGAGATCGCCCGGCGGCTGGCAACCTTGGTTGAGGCACCGTTTATCAAGGTGGAAGCAACCAAGTTTACAGAAATCGGCTACGTAGGACGGGACGTCGAAAGCATGGTTCGTGACCTTCTCGACAGGGGTGTTCAGACGGTCCGCAGCGAAATGGCCCAACAAAACATGCAAAAAGCCGAGGCAGCCACCGAAGAACGCATCTTGGATTACCTGCTGCCCACCGCTGATATCGGGCCAACGGTGACTACCCAGGATGTGGACGAGGAGCAACACCGCCATGAGCGGACCCGCAATAAATTACTACAGCAGTTGCGCGACGGTCTGCTGGAAGATCGCCAAATCGAAATATCGGTCGAAGAAAAGGCTATTTCGGTCAATGTCCTGTCCAATATCGGCATGGACCAAATGGAGCCGGATCTGCAGAACATGTTCGAAAAAATGATCCCCACCAGAAAATCGCACCGCCGACTTACCATCGCCGAGGCTCGCAATATCATTCATCAGCAGGAACTGGACAAACTTATCGATCAGGACAAAATGATCGAAACAGCCATCAATCGTACCGAGCAGTCGGGGATCGTTTTTCTCGACGAGATCGATAAGATTTGCGGCGGAACCGGGTTTGGACCTGACATTTCCCGCGAAGGCGTACAGCGTGATATGCTGCCGCTGGTGGAAGGCACTACTGTCAATACACGGCATGGAATGATCAAAACCGATCATATCCTTTTCATTGCCGCCGGCGCCTTCACACGCAACAAGCCCGCCGATCTGATGCCCGAACTGCAGGGCCGGTTCCCCATTCGGGTCACCTTGAAAGACCTCGACCAGGAACAGTTCTGCCGTATCCTGACCGAACCGCGTAACGCGCTGACAAAACAGCAAATAGAATTATTGGCTACCGAGGGAGTCGAGATAAAGTTCACCAAAGACGGCATTGCCGCCATGGCCGAAAAGGCCTACGAAATCAATCGCACCCAACAGAACATCGGCGCCAGGCGGTTGTACGCGGTTATGGAAAAAGTGTTCGAACAAATCAGCTTCGACGCCCCCGATCATGCCAAAAAGAAATACGTCATCGATACCGATTACGTTCACAAGTACCTCAGCAAGGCTACATGTGACGAAGATTTGAATATTTTTGGTTTCGCCGCCCACACCGCCACCCATAACCCGCCAGGCCAATCGAAACCCGACGCATAAAATTTTGTCTGAATATGTAATCGAACTAATGAGCACGGCAGTTGTTTTTGGAGATAATTATGTCTGAAGAAAAAAGTTTTGATGATAAGGTAAAAGAATGTATCGAAGAGATTCGCCCCATGCTGCAACGCGATGGCGGCGACTGCAAGTTGATATCTATCAACGGGAAAACCGTCACAATCAAGTTCCAGGGCGCCTGCCGTGGTTGCCCCGGAGCGGCGATGACCCTCAAAATGGGCATCGAAAAATATATGCGAGAAAAAATCCCTGAGATTGAAGAGGTCCTTGCCGCCAACTGACAACGATTTCATCTGGTTTGCCTGACAAAAGCGCCATACCCACACTTGCGTAGGCATCTCAGCGGTTTGTGTTCTATGAAATCCTATCTTCCTAACAGATGGCGTATCTTTTCGCTGTCAGGTCGATCTATCAATCCATGTTCGGTAATAATAGCGGCAATCAGACGATGGGGGGTGACATCGAACGCGGGGTTGTACACCTTGACATTTTCCGGCCCGATACGCCGGCCAAAAAATTCGGTTATCTCCTCGGCCCTGCGATGCTCGATTGGTATCGCTTTACCGTCGGCAATGGACAAATCAAACGTACTCGACGGCGCGGCAATGTAAAACGGTATATCATGCGCCTGGGCCAATATGGCCAGCGAGTACGTACCGATCTTGTTAGCCGTGTCGCCGTTAGCCGCTATCCGATCCGCACCCGTGATAACAAGATCGATTTTCCCCTGGCTCATCAGGTGACCGGCCATATTGTCACAGATTATCGTTACGTCGATACCCGCCTCCATCAGCTCCCACGCTGTCAGACGCGCACCCTGTAACAGGGGACGGGTCTCATCGGCATAAACGCTGAACTCCCGGCCCCGCTCATGCGCCGTAAACATTACCGCCAGGGCCGTACCATAGTCGGCCGTGGCCAGTCCCCCGGCATTACAATGGGTCAGGACAGTGCTGCCGTCTTTAATCAGGTGTGCTCCGTAGGCGCCGATAGCACGACACATCGCCGCGTCCTCATCGCGAACCGCCTGGGCCTCCGCAAGCAAATGCTCCTTTAACTGCTGTACTGTTTCGATTTCGCGGTTGCCACCTGCACGCCGCATTCTCTCAAGAGCCCAGAACAGGTTTACCGCCGTCGGACGACTGGCCGCCAGATATTCGCACGCTTCCTTAAGCACTTTGCGGGCATCGTCCAGCGAAACACTGTTATCCAGTTTCCCCACCGCCAGAACCACTCCGTAAGCCGCTGCTATCCCGATCGCCGGCGCCCCCCGCACCTGCAGCACCTTTATCGACCGCCACATATCCTTGACACCACGCACGGCGACCTTGCGAAACTCCATCGGCAGCAGTGTCTGATCGATCAGCTCCACATACCCATCCGTATCGCCAACCCACTTGATCGTCTCGACAGCCATGCCATTCCAATCCTGCCAATGTCTTGCCCACTGACATACCCACACAAACGCGGGCATGTTGATACAAACGCCGGCGTCTTACTTATTGTTTATTTCGCGTTGCAGCTTTTCGTTTTTCTCTTTTACGCCTTCAGCCAATTCGGTTTTGTGTTTGTTCAGCTTTTCAGCCAGACGCTCATCGGACAGCGCTAATATCTGCACTGCCAACAACGCCGCGTTTTTCGCCCCCGCCGGCCCGATCCCCACCGTGGCAACCGGTATCCCCGTCGGCATCTGCACTGTCGAGAGCAGGGCATCGATTCCCTGGAGCGAGCCGCTGGCTATGGGTACCCCGACCACCGGTAGTGTGGTATGGGCCGCCATCATCCCGGCCAGGTGAGCTGCCATACCCGCCGCCACGATCAGCACCTCAATTCCACGATCAGCGGCAGTGCGGGCATAATCGGCTGTTGCCTCCGGGCTGCGATGGGCACTGCTGATACGCACTTCATAGGGCACCCCAAATGTTTTCAGGATCTCTACACACCCAGCCATCACCGACCAATCGCTCTCACTGCCCATTACGACACCTACCTTGGGTTCTTGCTTATCTGCCATCAGCGTACATCTCCTGAGTATAAGGCCTAAATCAGACCATTTGACCACCGTCTGTGGTAAACCTATAATGTCCACATGTCCTCAAACAGCAATGATAGCTTGACGGATATTCGTCGAAAGATCAAGGAATTTCCCGCCGCCCCAGGCGTGTATTTGATGAAAGACGCTCAGGGCCGGGTCCTTTACATCGGCAAAGCTGGGAATCTCCGTGATCGGGCCGGCAGCTACTTTCAGCCCTCAGCCGATCTGATACGCAGCCGCAGTCCAAAAATCGCCGAAATGATCGAAAAGGTGACTGAGGTTGGCTATCTTCAGTGCCAAAGTGATGTTGACGCCATTCTGCAGGAAGCCAGGCTCATCAAGGACATCCAGCCCCCTTACAACTCCCGCCAGACCGACGACAAAACGTTTCCCTACCTGGAAATCACCTCTGGCGACGATTTCCCCGGTATATATGTCACCCGTCAGCCGCGAGAAGACGCCAAACTCTATGGCCCTTTTACCAGTCCGGGCGATCTGCGCCGGGTGGTCCAGGTCCTCCAGCGGATATTCAAGTTTCGAACCTGCAAGCTGGAAATCAACGCCGACAACCAGAACCTTCATTTCTTTCGTCCCTGCATACTGTATCAGGTCGATCAGTGCACCGGCCCATGTGCCGGTCGGATCAGCAGGCAGACATACGCCGGGGACATCAAACGGCTGCGAAGCTTTTTAGAATCCAAACGCTCGGTAGTGCTCAGACAACTGCACAAGGAAATGCTCGGAAAGGCCCATGACCTCAATTACGAGGAGGCGGCCCGTTTGCGCGACGAGATCAAGGCCATCGAGTCGCTGGCCGACCGCGGCGAAGTGGATGAGCACGTTCAGCCTGAATTATTCCAGATCGACACTGCCGCGGCATTGGATCGCCTCAGCCAGTTGCTCGGTTTACCGGAAACTGTGCGGATTGTAGAAGGCGTTGACATTGCCCACATTGCCGGTCAAAATGCGGTTGGCGGACTGGTTTGTTTTATCGACGGGCACCCTTTCAAGAACAATTACCGACGTTTTCGCATCAAGGAAACTCCCGGTATCGACGATTACGCCATGATTCAGGAGGTGCTCCGCCGTCGTTATCGACGGGCCGGCGATTCGGAAGCGCTTTTTCCAGACGTGATTTTGATCGACGGCGGCCTGGGCCAATTGCACGCCGCCCTGGAAGCCTTTGAAAACATGCTTATTCAGCCGCCCATGGTGTTGTCCCTGGCCAAAAAGGAAGAAAAAATATTTTGCCAAAACACCGGCGAACCATTCGAGCTGCCACGCAACGACCCTGCCTTACGTCTATTGCAGTACGTCCGCGACGAGGCCCATCGTTTTGCTCAGCACTACTTCCACATCCTCCGCCAAAAACAAACCTTCGAATAATCCCTGGTGTTAGCGTCAAAAATCAATACTCACACGTGTTAACTTTCGCAGTTTTTTTTAGCCCAATTTCCATCCAACAGGGCCTGTTACGCGAAAATGGATTTTTATATACTTTCAATAAATGTTTCGCTAACGTATAAAATTATCAGTCTTGGCCCCCAAAGGCCCTGTTCTAACGTTGCGTATAAGCAATACACAAGAAAAAGTGCGACACGTAGAGCCGCGTAAGCGAAATCGCACTCCCAGTGTATTAAATTTAATGTGGTTGGTAACTTTTTGAGCAGAAAACCACAGGGTGAAATTTGAGGCTTAATATTTGGCTCCTCATAAGAATCTGTACATGGATATGCCAAAAAATGACTGGTT
>CAZICK010000089.1:0-15748 GCA_964537505.1 uncultured Pirellulales bacterium | reverse complement strand
CATCGGCCTGCTGGCCGCACTCGCGGTGGGCCTCACCAGCCCGCTTTTCTCACAAATCCCCGATCTCACCAAAGACACGCGGTCGGTGGACCGCAAGCTTACCTACAATCTGGGTGCCAGAAGCGCTGAACCCGTGGCGTCCCACTGGACCAAGCCCTACAACATCGTCTGGACCGAGCCCGGCACCAACGGGCTCTCTTCCATGCCGGCCGGCGGCGGCAATATCGGGCTCAATGTCTGGGCGCAGAAGGACGCGGTCGTCTTCTACATCGGCTCGCCGGACAGTTTTGACGACAACGAGGTACTGACCAAACTGGCCCGTATCCGAGTGACCGTGGCGCCCAATCCGTTTGCCGCGTCGCTCCGGCAAGAACTGGATTTGGAATCGAACACGGTGCTTGTGAGCGGGCGCACCGCGGATGGCACGGCGGTCAGCCTGAGTATCCGGGCCGATGCCCATCAGCCGGTTGTGCACGTCGAGGGAACCGCGACGAAGCCGGTTCATGTGAACGCCATCCTCGAACTGGACGACAACTGGAAGATGACCGCCTGCGCTTCCGACAACGGCGTCCTCTGGTGCCGCCGCGTGCCCGCGCCGTCGGCTTACCGCAACCAAATCATCGCGGGCCAGAAACTGCAAACGATCGCCGACAAGATTCCCGATACGCTGGGCAATCTGACCTGCGGCGGGTTGCTGCTCGGCGCGGGGTTCGCGCCCGGCGAGATCGGAACGGGCACCAACGAAGGGCGGCGGTGCGCCACCGCGTCGCTCAAGGCCGTGGCGCCCGTCGCGGCATTCGCGGTGCGCGTCGCGCTTCGTGTCGCGCAGGACGCGACGCCTGACACCTGGACGAACGAAGTGCGCAAGCTTGCGCAGAAGACGGCGGCATCGCGGGCCGCCGACCGGGAGACGTCCGCCACCTGGTGGCGCGGGTTCTGGGACCGCAGTCGCATCGTGATCAATCCGGGCTCCACAAAGACGAACGACCCCGCGTGGGAAGCCGGCCGCAACTACCAGCTCTTTCGCGCCATGCTGGGGGCGAACTCCCGCGGAAAATACCCGACCTTCTTCAACGGCGGGTTCTTTCTATGTCACGCGAACCCTGACGCACGGGGCTGGGCCGAATGCCGTTTCATGGGCCAGAACCAGCGCCATCTCTACTGGCCGTTGCTCAAGTCGGGCGATGCCGACGTGCTGAAGGTGGGCACGGACTTCTTTGTCCGCAGCGCCGAACTCCAGAAGGCCCGCATCAAGCTCTTCCTGGGCGTGGACGGGATTGTCTACACCGAGGGTCTCAACACCATGGGACTCGCACCCGTGCCCGGCGATCGCATGATGGGTTGGTACCCGTTCTACCATACTGCCGGCCTCGAGTTTGTCCTGATGATGATCGAAGCCCACCGCTACTTTGGCGCCGACCTGAAGCCCTGCCTGCCCGCCATCGAGGGAGCCGCGCGATTTTACGACAACTTTTACCGGCAGGAGAACAAGAAGCGGACTGGAAGCGAGTTGAATGAGAATGGGCAACTGGTCATCACGCCTGTCAACACCTGCGAAAGCGCGGCGGACAGAGTCAACGGCACCGATTCGTTGTCGGGGCTCATCGCCATCAGCAAGGCGGTCCTCGCGCTGCCGGAGGGGACGATTCCGCCGAAAACGCGCGCCTATTTTGAGGACTTCCGCAAGATTTTACCGCCGATCGCCACTTACAAAGCAAACAATCGTACCCTCATTTCCCAGCAGCAGACTCCAAGCGGCGGCCTGATTGGGAATGGCGAGATGCCGCAACTCTACCCGGTGTTTCCGTTCGGGCTCTACGGCGTGGGCAAGCCTGATCTCGAAATAGCGCGGAACACGTGGGCCGCGGAGCGGACCGGCAGCGGAGGGAATGCCTTCTGCTGGTGGCAGGGCAACATCTGGGTTGCCAGACTCGGACTGACCGAGGAGGCCCGGCGCTATGCGCTCACCAAGTTGCGTTTCCCGCTCGACTACGCCTGCCCCAAGGGCGGGTGGTACAGGGGCGACAAACCGGCGCGCACGCGCTTCCCCACGTTTTATGACGGAGGCGGCGGCGGCGGATCGGGTCCGTGTGAAATACCCGACATGGACCACGGCGGCAGCGCCATGACCGGCCTGCAGGACATGCTGCTGCAAATTGACGGCAAGCGGATCCTGCTCCTGCCGGCCTGGCCGCCGGATTGGGACGTGGATTTCAAACTGCACGCGCCCGAGCAAACCACCGTGGAAGGCAAAGTGCGCGGCGGCAAACTGACGAGTTTGTCCGTTACCCCCCTGCACCGACGAGCGGACGTCGAGGTGCAGGCGATCATGAAGGAGTAAATGACGATGGGCAGCTTGCTTTTTGCAGACGCAGTTGTCGCGGTTGACGGGGCAGAGAACAAGAGTTCGATCGCTGGCGCTGTGAAATCGCGAACATTCAATGTTCTTAACTACGGCGCCGTGGCGGATGGTCGTCCACATGAAGGATTTCGGCGAGCAGGCGTACTTTTTGAATTTCCCGAGCAAGTTCATAAGCGAAGATGGTAAAACCCTGTGGTTGTGTTACTCCACAAACTTCAGTAGCGGTTGGAATAACGTGGAGTTGAAGGTCAATCCACCCGGCGGGCGTTATGGTTTGTGTCTGCACGAAGTCCGACTGCTGGGACCAGGTGATGATTCACAATCCTTTTGACGCTGGCGACATGTTTGAACTGTAAGTGAGAAAATTGAAATTTTTATTTAAGGAAAGAAAACAAAATCATGAGTAGAAAAAATCTATTGACTATTGTGTATATACTCACAGCAATGGTAATCGGACTACTGTCCAACGCATCGGCGGCACGGAAACAGAAAGCTGAGCCGGTAGTTCCGCTCACCGCTACCGGAGAGAAGCTCCTGGCGGAATACACCAAAATGCTTACAGGTTTGCGGGCTGATATTGAAAAGGCGTTGCCCAAGATTGACGAGCAGAAGAAAGCCGCCTACCTGAAGGCCCGTGAAGCCGAAAAGGCTGCGGAGGCGCATGCCAACGCCACACAGGAGGCCCTGAATAAGAACAGGGGACACGTGGGTCTGTTAAACCATAGGAAGAACTGGATCGGCAGAGCCACCAAGGAGGTAGCAGAGGCGAAAGAGAAGCTCAAACAGGCTGAGGCGATGACCGGCGACACGGAGGCCAAGGCCAAGGCCGTGAAGGAGGCCCAGAAAGCACTTGCCAAGATTCAGGAAAATTATGACATGGCGGCCAGCGAACTCAAGAAATCGCAGGCAGCGGTGGACAATACGAAACTCGAAGAGCCGAAATTGGTCAAGGAACTGGAGGCGGCCAAGGAATCGCTGGCCCTGACGCAGACTAATACGCTCAAGGCGATCAAAGAACTCAACCTGGAGACTTTCCTGGCGAGCGACAAGCTGGATGGCAAACTGGCGAAATACGTCGTCCTCCTGGAGGCCACACCGCGGGGTCTGGCGGAATTTGCCCAAGAGGGCCAAAAGCAGGAGGAGCTGATCAAGAAGCTACTGGTCGATGCCGATCTGATGACGCAGATGGTTGTGGCGGACGGCGCCAAGGACGGTCAGTACGGCCGGGCCATGCAGATTTACACCGACATCCAGAAGGCCAGCGATAAGGCCAAGGATGGTGTATTGCAACGACTGGCGATGGCTATTAGTCTGGAACATGCCGTACCGGTTGGTCAGAGAAATGCCACCAGCCTGACCGATGCACCGGCAACCGTGGACCCGGTGAAGCGTTATCTGCATTTCGAGAAGGCATACCTGAATGATGAACTGGATCCCAGTTTCAAGGGTCTGAGCGTATGGGACTACCGGATGGTCGTCGATGGCGAAGAGCCGGATAAGATTCTCACTTGGGGTCGGCAGATGCTCAGTAACTATCGGCCTGATCATATTGCCACCAAGGACTACCGCTGGCGTTATGTGGAGGCGGTCAGGACAGAGGTAAAGTACGGGTCGCAGGACAACAAATACGACAAGCCCGAACTGCAATTTTTCCAGAATATCCTGATGAACGGCGGGGTCTGCGGACGGCGAGCCTTCTTCGGACGCTTCATTCTGCGTGCCTTCGGAATTCCTACCACGGCTCGTCCGCAGAGCGGTCATGCCGCCTTGGTGCACTGGACACCCGATGGCTGGGTGGTCTGCCTTGGCGCCGGCTGGGGAAAAGGCTGGACCAAGACACGTTATACGAAAGACCTGGACTTCCTGGCAACTACGCAGGCACGGGAAAATGAAAAGCAATACCTGCAGGTCAAGCGAGCACAGTGGATTGGCGACGTCTTGGGAGAGACACGGGTCTTCGGCTTCCTTTCCGGCGATCCCGACTTCTGGTATGCCGTGGCGCTTTACCGTCAGCGGGCAATTATTGAAGAGGCCAAGGCCGTGACGCTGGCCGCAGTCGGCGAGGACATTGGCGAGGCGAACGAAACCAAGGAGAAGGTTGACATTGCGAAGGTGACCATAACCGAAACGGATAAGAAGATTCTCGTCGGCCCGGACGGGGTGATCACCATTCCCGCGGCAGCCTGCAGTAAGCCCACCAAGAACACGGGGAAGATCATTTTCATGAAGAGCAACCTTGGTGGAATGCAATTGCATTACAGCCGTAACGGCAAGCCCGAGAAGTTTGAATACACATTCGACGCACCGAAGGCCGGGAAATACACCCTTACCGCACGGGTGGTAACGCCCAGTTGGAAGCAGCATCTCATGATTACGGCCAACGGCGACGAAAAGCCAATTGACATCGCATTGCCCTTCACTGTGGGCATGTGGGATAAGACTCAACCAGTCGAGATCACGCTAGCCAAGGGAAAGAATGTGCTGACGTTTTCCCGCGAGCCTGAGGAGGGCCTCAAAGGAGTGACCATTAAGGACTTCACACTGACGCCTGTTCATCCGTTATAACCAGGCAACATACAAATCAAGATAAATACCGCCCACTCCGGACAGCGTTTTCTTTGTAACAACGGGTAGGCTCATACCTGCCTTACAGCGAAACATCGTTATAAAAAGAAGACCACAGTTTTTACGATTCTGTGGTCTTCTTCTATGTTACGCTTCTAATCTATGTTACGCTTCTAAGTAGATTAATAACGGCTTCGGCCACCGCCGCCACCGTAACCGCCGCCGCCACCAGATGGACGAGGCTTGGCTTCGTTCACCTTGAGAGCTCGGCCACCAGAGTCTTTTCCGTCCAGTGCACCGATCGCAGCTTGAGCTTCAGCATCGCTGCCCATCTCGACGAAAGCAAAACCTTTGCTTCGACCGCTGTCGCGATCCATGATGATTTGAGCACTTTCGACCGTGCCGTGCTCACCAAACATCGTTTCCAGGTCTGATTGAGACGTTTCGTAACTCATGTTTCCAACATACACTTTTTTACCCATAACAAAATCTCCTGTTATTTTCGGGTACATGACCAACATTCAACTTTCCAGGTCACAGAGAAAGCGGCTGAAAACTCAGCCTCATAAAAAATGGAAGGTTGAAGGAGAAATTTCGGTGGGAAGCAGAAATGAAACTGTCTCAAACCGGACTTACACGTTCAGCGAACCAATCTCTATATCAGAAGCACTGTAGCAGTATATTGGGGTTCTGTCAAGGGTTAAATTATTTTTTTCTTGTTTTTCTGGAAATATCAATGATTTAACGCAAAAAACGACGATGTTGCTTCGCCACTGAGCAGCTAAAAACTAAACCTTAAAGGAGTTGTAGCGGATAATTAACCTTCGATAGCCATGAAAATCTCATATTAATTTTGCCATTTTCTCGGATCGCCACATTCCATGATAACATCCAGACGAGCCTTTCTTTCACGCTCACACCGAATCCGTAACGCTTGTTCGGCCGGTCCGCCTTGGCGGTGAAGGATATCGGAAATTCGCATTGCGTGTTTTTTATTTATCGTTTTTTGCCCCAACTCCCTGTTTTTTGCCCCAACTCCCTGTTTTTTGATAATTCGGCTTCCGCTGGAGATCGTCATAATCGCCGCCCGGTTGCAATTCCAAGGCTAAAATGAAGAACGGTCCGAACGGTTTGTGTTTGTCTTTGACCGTTTTGTAATATTTCGCCGCCTCTTCGGGAGTGTCGAACTGGGCCAGCATCACGCAATTATCCGTACCACGTTCAAATTCCACAATGCAGTGTTTTTTTGTGGCTTCACCGGAGTCAGGTTGCGATTGATCCTGGACGCAGTGGTGAAAGGTCGCCACTTCCTCCTCCATGTGAAATCGAGCCAACGTCTCACCTTTACCCTGTTTAAATTTTATAACTCTATACATTGTTTCTTCCTTTCCCACATCGGCGCAGAGGACCGCCCGCTTTCTTGCCAATACCGCCGGTTTTTCGCATTGGCGTTGCACGGTTTTCGATTCGCCCATTGGTCACAGATCTGGCAAAAACCGAAATTCTCCAAAGAAATTCTTTATACGAACTTCCAGACTTATCTGATTATATCAGATTCACCACCCTAATGCAATCCCAAAATTCAGCACAAAACTTTTCATATTATCCCAATGGGTGATATTCACTGCTATTAATTCGTCCCACAAGATCGTATTCACGCCGTTCGGTTATTATTGCCGAGACGATGATACCAGATTCTGTATTCATCTGCGGCTCGGCGACCAAATAGCATTCGCTGTCGATCTCAGGCGCCTGGCCGATGTGCCGAGCAACAAACCATTGCCGGTTTGCATCCAGTTCCTTCGGGCAGAGGTCTTGTTCCGGCAGTTCGCCGGTTATCAGGCACGGCAAACGACTGCCGATCAGTGCCTCGCCATGTCCGAAAGCGATCTCCTGCTGCGCCTGCATCAATTGCTCGAACCGCTGTTGTTTGGTTTCTTCGGCGATTTGACCTTTGATGCAGGCCGCCGATGTGCCCTCTTCTGCGGAATACATAAAACAACCCACCACTTCAAAACGATACTCACGCACAAACTCAAGCAATTCCTCGAATTCCTGATCCGTTTCCGTCGGAAAACCCACCAACATGGTGGTGCGAATAGTCAGATTGTCAATTGTCCGACGCAGTTTTTCGATCAACTGCTCGGTGCCTTCCCGATCGATCCTGCGATTCATCAGTTTGAGTATGCGATCGTTTATGTGCTGCAGCGGCAAATCGATATACGGCGCCACCTTCTCGCACTCGGCAAAGGCCGCTATTTGCGCCTCGGACAGCGTCGCCGGATGCGCATAAAGCACACGCAGCCAGCGAAGCTCTTCAATATTGTTCATTTCCCGCAGCAGCCCTGCCAGTCCCGGCTCGTAACCCAAATCGATCCCGTAACTGCTGGTTTCCTGTGCGATCAGGTTCAGTTCCACCGCCCCGTCGCCGACCAGTTCCCGGGCTTCTTCGATGACCGCTTCCGGCGGTTTGCTTCGGAATGGGCCGCGTATAACGGGGATCGTACAAAAAGTGCATTTGCGATCACAACCTTCACTGATCCGCAGATACGCCCAGCACGGCTCGGTTATTCTTAGCCTGGCCCGATCGTTAAGAACTTGACCGTCAAAAGGTCCGGTCTGGATAATTGCTCGACTGCTGGAGCCACTTTCAATTTTGCCGGATGTCTTACGCGAATCGCCGACCACCCGGCGAACGATCTGAGCAATCTTATCCCGCTGGGCCAGTCCCACCACCGCATCGATATCGGGAAACTGTTCGATCAATTTCTCACCCCGGTATTGCGCCAAACAACCTGCAGCTATAACACAGCCAATCTGACCGGCTCGTTTCCGTTCAAGACAATATTCGATATTTTCCCGAGCTTCTTCACGGGCCTCGGCAATAAATCCGCAAGTATTAATAATAACCGCATCAGCCGGATCGTCCGAACCAACCAGTACCAAACCCGCCTCCGCCAGCACAGCGAGCATTTTTTCGCTGTCCACCAGGTTCTTGGCACAGCCCAATGTGATAAAACCGACTTGCAAATGAGATGATGGATGGTTTGATTTCACGGCGATTCCACCGGGGCAGATTGTTGCAGGTAACTGGTTCGGTTTCGGTCGATAGTCGATTTCTCAACTGCCGACATCTTCTTCGATATATTCGTATTCTTCCTCTTTTACCTCATCCGCTTCGTCCGTTTCCTCCAGCCCATCTTCCGGTTCTTCGCCTTCGATATCTTCCATATCCGGCTCGGTTTCTTCTTCCTGCAGGTCACGGTAACCAGCGGCGGCATCACGTGCCATTTGCTTACAGATAGTTTCATACTCCGCCAGCGTTATCAAAACTTCCCGCGCCTGCGAACCTTTATATTCACCCACGATACCCGCCGCCGCCATCTGATCGATCAGTCGCGAAGCCCGCGAGTAACCAACCGTCAAACGCCGTTGCAGCAGTGAGACGCTGCCACGTTTGGTCTCCAGGACCATGCGTACCGCCTCATCGAACAGTTCATCTTTTTCCTGTCCGCCCGCATCGAAGCGATCGATCTGCACCAATTCCGGGTGATAATTAGGCTGAGCCACCTCTTTGAGATATTTGACGACACGATTGATCTCCTCATCGTCGATGAAGGTCCCCTGGGCACGCACCAGATCACTGGTGCCAGGTTGCAGGAACAACATATCACCGCGTCCCATCAGCGCTTCGGCGCCGTTTTGATCCAGTACGATTCGGCTGTCCATTCGCGCCGCTACGCGAAAACTGATCCGACAAGGCATATTACTCTTGATCAGGCCGGTTACCACCGTAGCCTGCGGTCGTTGCGTTGACAACACCAGATGAATGCCCACCGCTCGACTCTTTTGTGCCAGGCGCACGATATACGCCTCCACTTCCTTGGCCGAGGTCATCATTAGGTCCGCCAATTCGTCAACTATAACTACCAGGTACGGCAGGCGCTTCGGTATCTTTATTTTTTCTTCTTCGGTGCCAGGATCGAAACGTTCGTATAATTGTTCTTTGGTAAGTCTATTATAGTCAGTGATATGTCGCACTTTCGCCTCCGCCAGCAGCGCGTATCGTTCATCCATCTTTTCGGTCAGCCATTCGAGAATCTGCTCGGCCCGTTTCATTTCCGTCACAATAGGGCACATCAGATGGGCCAGGTCGGCAAACGTCGCCATTTCCACCATCTTCGGATCAATCAGGATAAGCTTAACCATATTCGGCCGTTGCGTCAGCAGGATACTGGTAATGATACTGTTGACGCAGACGCTTTTACCAGAACCGGTCGTACCGGCGATCAAAAGGTGAGGCATACTGGTAAGATCGACCACCAAAGCATTGCCCGAAGCGTCCTTACCCAGAAACAGCGGTATCTGCATCTTTGTCGCCCTGTCGCCGGACAATCGCAGCAGTTCCCTGATACGTACCGTTTCCGCCTCACTGTTAGGCACTTCTATTCCGATGGTGTGCTTGCCGGGTATCGGCGCAACCACTCGCACTGCAGGAGCACCAAGCGAACGACCCAGGTCATTGGAAAGGTTCGATATCTGCGAAACTTTAATTCCAGGAGCCAGCTTCAACTCGAACATGGTAATAACCGGTCCTGTCTCCATTTCCACCACATGGGCATCCAGGTTGAATTCGGCAAGTGTCTGTTCCAGCATCCGTGCACGTTCCTTGACCACCTTTTCCTGCAGAGACGTAAAACCTTGTACCGAATCCTCCAGCAAATCCAGCGGTGGAAAACTGTAATCAGAATAATCTTCCAGGTTGGCTCCGGCCGGACAACTGGACGGCTGCGCCACTGGCCCGATCATTCGCGCCAGCACCGTAGATACCGTTTGCCGTGAAGATGTGTTTTTCGTTTCACTGTCTTCTTCAGGTTCAGACTCGATCTCTGTCAATTCACGGTGTAATATGGATTCTTCTTCCAGGTCTTCGTCGTCGAGATTAATTTTCCCTTTGTTCAGAGTCGTTGCGATTGTCACCGCTTTTTTCACCGTCGCCAAACCGGTTCTCTTCGTCTGGAACGTGATATTCACCGCCTTGACGCCGATCCCCGCCAACACGACACTTGAACGTAACAGCAGTTTCAACAGCATTAGTACCACGTTGTCCGCTGCCAGTAACAATCCCACCATTGTGGCTGAAACAAGTACCAGTATTGTTCCGGTCACGGCCGTACGGGCCAAAAGAAAATGTCCCAGTGCGATCCCAACCACTCCGCCGTTACCGTGACTAAGCGAATTCTCGCCGCCATGACTGATCAGATACGACCCGGCTGCCAGGGCTACACTTGTCAGTAACACACCGATAATCCGCAATGTCATCTGCTCGAGTTTCCGCCCCGTACTGTAAAGTATCAGCCAAACTGCCAGCCCAACCAGCCCGGGAATGGTGGCTGGGCCAAGATAGTAATTACTAAAATAAGCCAGATAGGCGCCCATCGGCCCGCAGAGATTCTTAAACGACCCCGTAGATAGCACATCGGGATTGGGCCAATCGTAAATGCTGAAACTATACAAACTCACTGAGAAAAAAACGCACACACCAAGCCCAAAGCTTGACCAGACAATACGGTTTACATTGACACGATCCTGCATAAAAAACCAGCTTCCCTCATTCCGCCTCAATTCCAACTCACCCACCCATCTACCCATACCACCATTCATTTATCGGGCAAATCATAATTAACCCTGTAAATAATTAACCTTAATTCGACCGACCAATTTCTGCCCGCCATAAATGCTTGTATAATAGCAACTTACCCTCCATCGCCCAACAGCCCCCATGCCCGCCAAAAGTTGAGGACCCGGCTTGTCAATCACTCATAAACGCCGCTAACCGCCGTCTTTGACGCTGACGCCATCTTTCACCAGCTTTTCCGCCAGTTTGACAATAGCCGTTGCTGCCGTTGTTTTTCGTACCTGGCCAAGGCCCTGCCACTTGCCGTCACGTCGCAGAATCTGAACCTCGGTTCGATCTGCCCCAAACGCCTTCGGGCTGTTTAACACAATAGCATCCAGGTTCTTCAGGACCATTTTCATCTGGGCGTTTCGTCGGCCAGATCGGTCCTGCATCGCAAAACCTATTAAGACCTGATGCTTCTTGCTTTGCCCTAACTTCGCCAGAATATCAACGGTACGTTTAAGCACAAGGGTAAAAGACTGGTCTGTCTTTTCGATCTTCTGCTTTTTCGGCTGCCGTGGCTTGTAATCGCCTACCGCCGCGGTCATAATCACACAATCGCAGCGGCCAAAGTGATCACGTACCGCACGGGCCATCTGATCACTGGTAACAACATCGATGCACCGCAAACCACTCGGAGCAGCCAAACTCACCGGTCCGCTTACCAGTGTTACCTCGTGTCCACGCCGCAATGCCGCCGCTGCGCATGCGTAACCCATCTTCCCGGTCGAGCCGTTACTGATGAACCGTACCGGGTCGATATATTCACGCGTAGGACCGGCTGTTATCAAAAAATGCATAATATAAAAACCCGGCAGGGGCTACCCTGCCTGACTTACTAATCACCTACTCATTCGATTCCGTTAGCAATTCGACAATCCGCTTAAAAATCTCTTGCGGTTCACTCATTCGCCCGACACCTTCGGTTCCACAAGCCAGCCTGCCCTTCTCCGGACCGACAAAATGAACCCCCATTTGCAAAAGGCTCTTTACATTACGCTGCGTAACAAGATTTTGCCACATCCGATTATTCATGGCCGGGGCCAACAAAATCCCACTCCCGGCGCTGCACAGCAAAGTGCTTACCAGATCGTCACATATCCCACCGGCCATCTTGCCAATGATATTGGCCGTAGCCGGCGCTACGACAATCAGATCTGCTTGTTCGGCCAGGCTTATGTGCCGGGCGTCATACACTGCCTCGGCATCAAAAAGGTCGCTATATACCTTTCGCCCGGAAAGCGTACTGAAAGTGACAGGACCGACAAAATGCTTCGCGTGCGCGGTCATCACCACCGTTACCCCGGCACCCCACTGCACCAACTGCGAACACAACATCGCCGACTTGTACGCGGCGATACCACCGGTAACCGCCAGCAGCACTTCATAATTGTACAGCTTATCCGCCACGCTGCCTCCATAGCCGCCTTTATAGGTTCCCTTTAGTCTTCTTCTAATACTTCTTCGAGTACTTCGCTTTTAAATCCTCCGAAATTGGACGGATGCAATAGACTGTGACTCTTTTCGTAATCGATAACGATCTTTTCTTCGGCTATCTCCTGTACGGCTATTTCGATCAGAGTCTTGCCATGCGCGTCCACCAGCGGCCGCGACCCCTCCACCAACTCTTTCAGACGACGCTGTATTAGGGCCGTAAGTTTGAATTTTCCACCTAGTTTTTTTACCAGCTCGTCGCCCTTTAACAAAGGTATCATACATTCTACTCCTATAGCCGGCATGGGCCGGAACCATATAAGATTAACACCTATACAACCTCTATTTAATTAGTTCGATCATTGCTTTTATCGCTTCACCCAAATCTTCATTGATAAGGGTATGCTTAAAGTTCTTGATGTTTCGGGCCTGTTCGATTTCCCATTGAGCCTTGGACAAACGTTTTTTTATTGTTCCCGCGTCATCTCGCCCGCGACGCTGCAACCTCCGGTGCAACTCCTCGTCGCTCGGAGGCAAAACCAGAATTCCCACCGCCTCCGGAAAACTGTCAAATATCTGCGCCGCACCCTGTACGTCTATCTCCAGCAGTACAGTTTGACCCGCATTCAGTTTTTCTATTACCGGCTGTCTCGGCGTACCGTAGTAGTGGTCGAATACACGGGCATACTCCATGAATTCTTCTGCGCCTATTTTGTCCTTAAACTCCTTTTCGCTCAAATAATAATAATCTTTACCGTCAATCTCGTTTTTACCTTGTGGTCGCGTTGTAGCCGAAACGCTTAATTGCGCATTCGTTTGACGTATTGCCTCTCGAACCAAAGTACTCTTGCCGGAACCACTTGGCCCACTGACCACAAAAAGCTGTCCGTCTCTTTTTCGGCCCGCCCGCTCGCAATGTTCTTTGCCGCAATGATCCATGTCATCCCTTTGCAGGACGGGCCTTCATTGTAGTGAGCCACAATGACGGTTTTTATCGACTACTCTACGTTTTGCACCTGCTCTTTGAGTCGATCGATCGCCACTTTGATTCCCACCACATGATGGCTGATCCCGGCGTCGTTGGACTTGCTGCCTATGGTATTTGCCTCACGCAGCATCTCCTGCGTCAAAAACTCCAACCGCCGACCCGCCTGTTCGTCCGATTCGCATATCTCATCAAACTGATCCAAATGCGATTGAAGACGCGAGATTTCCTCGTTGATGTCACTTCGCTCAGCGAATATGGCTACTTCCTTAATCAGCGATTCTTCGTCAAGCTTCAAATTGACACCAGACAACAACTCGTTCACTCGCCTCTCGACACGATCGCGATACCGATTCACTGCCTTGCCCGACAGCTTGGACAGGGCTTCAAGATTTTGTTTTATCTCCTGACAGTTCTTTTTAATATCTACCAGGATGCTCTTGCCTTCTTCGATCCGCATTTGCCGTAGCTTCTCCAACCCCTGGCAAGTCAGTTCTTTGATAATATCAAGAAAAAATTCATGTTCTTCATCGCTGTACTCGCGAAGTTGACACGCGCCAGGCAGTTGCAGAATCCCAGCCAAATCTATATGAACAGCTTCCTGCCCACGGAGCGTACGAATCTGTTCCAGATGTCTCATATAATCTTGTACTACACCATGATTAACTTCAAACGTGCCGGCGGCGCTAACACTACGTAGATGAAGAATATATGTGATCGATCCTCGGCACAGATGTTCGCGAATAATTAGTTGAACCCTTGGCTCGGCAAAAGAAAGAACATCAGGAAGTTTGATCGAAGTTTTTAAAAATCGGTTATTCAACGCCTTAATTTCCACCTGGAAACTTATCCCTTTAGCTTCGCGTTGCGCCTCGCCGAACCCGGTCATGCTGTGCAGCATAATTCAACCTCTTATAGCCTGATCGACCATATACAACAAAAGTATTTCGTACCCTGCTTAATCTCGAAGAATGTTTTGACGCCGGGATCAATGCTCCCAAAATACCTCTGACGCCGACATCCTTTCTGCGACTTCGTGACTTTCACCCTTAGCTTACTCGTCTTGTATCGGCGGTTCTGTACCCGCCGTCTCGCCCACCCCGCCTTCGGGACTGACGTCATCTGGTGGTGTTGGAGTAGTGGTTCCCGTCTTAGCCGGCGCCGTCGGCTGCTGCTCCGGCAAAACGCCTGAAGGCTCCGGCGCCGTTGACGATCCCATCGCACCAATCGAAGTCTCGTCCGATGGATTAACAGGCTTGTAATTCATCGTCAAGATCATAGCCAGCAACAAATACGAACCTACCATTACGATAGTGATCCACGTAAAGACATCGCCGGTCTTACTCCCAAAAGCACTTTGTCCGCCCGCACCGCCAAAGGCCGCCGACAAACCACCCCCTTTGCCCTTTTGCAGTAAAACGACTACTATCAACAAAATACTGGCGATAACAAAAACCACCGCCAACGCCTGCCAATACCACTTGATGTCAGCCAATAACATAAAGTCCATCTTTTACTCCTGATCTTTCTGAATACCACCTTGGATGATCCCCATGAAATCATCCACTTTAAGACTCGCTCCACCCACTAATGCGCCGTCAACATCCGGCTGCCTCATCAGTTCCGCTGCATTGCCCGGCTTAACACTTCCACCATATTGGATCCGTGTAGCCATTGCGATGTTTTCGTCAAATATATCCGTTAGTATCTTCCGGGCAAATGAATGTGCTTCCTGGGCCTGACTCGGCGTAGCCGTCCTGCCCGTACCGATTGCCCAGACCGGCTCATAAGCAATGGTTATCTGCCCCATTTCTTCTTTACCGACACCTGCCAAGCCTTCACACAGGTGACGTTCGATCACCGCTTCGGTTTGGTTATTGTCTCGTTCTTCCAGCAGCTCGCCGATACACAGGATAACTTCCAGACCGCCGGCCAAACACGCCAGCAGTTTCTTGTTAATGAGCTGATCGCTTTCGCCAATAACGTGCCGCCGTTCAGAATGACCCACAAGAACATATCGGCAGCCTACATCTTTGAGCATCTCAACGCTGACCTCACCAGTATAGGCGCCGTTGGCCTCGTAATACGCGTTTTGAGCACCGAAATCGATGTTTTTGCTGGTGAGTGATTCGGCTACGGCTGTCAAATAGACAAAAGGAGGGAAGACGGCTACGTCAACCATTTTGGAGTTTTTATTATTGGTCAACCGTTCGCTCAGTGCTGAGGCCAAAGATTTGGCCTGGGAACCGTTCAGGTTCATTTTCCAATTGCCCGCTATGAATTTTTTGCGCATCCTTACGGCTTCCTGCAAACTATAAGTCTATGTATTGTAATGTTTTAAGCCTTCATTGCACTAAAATACAGATAATACGTAATCCACCAGTATATCAGTCAAATAACCCATTTGCAACTGCTAATTATGCTCTTTATAGAAGATATCTGAAAAGATATTACGGGCGGTCGGGAGAATTGATGTAACTCCTTATTTTTCGCAGCGGGAAATTGTTGTACTGGATGCCCGATCAAGTCGGGCATGACAACTACAGTGCTTGTTTTTGGTGGCGGGGGATTGATGTAACTCCTTATTTTTCGTTGTGGGGAATTGATGTAAGTGCTTATTTTACGTTGTTGGAATTGATGTAAGTGCTTATTTTTGCGTAACGATTATAACGATTAGGCAAGATGGGTAAGAAAAAACCGCGAAATTCGGCGAAATTTGGAT
>CAZICK010000088.1:0-15817 GCA_964537505.1 uncultured Pirellulales bacterium | reverse complement strand
CAGGACAAAATTAAAATGACCGAACCCCAAGCGAATTGCGACACAGCCTGTTCGCGGGGGTGACAATTGTTCGCGAGGAGGAGATTGGGGTGTTGGCTGGTGTGTTGTGACGATGAGTGAATGATGGAAGGCACGGGGTGGGCGGAAGATGGATTCGCTATCGCGGCTCTGGGCTTCGCTTCGTGTCCCGCTTTCGCGGGGGTGACAGGTTTGTTTGCGAGAGTGGCAATTGTTGGCGGGGGGACACGTAAAAGTCCGCGTGGGTTAAGAGGGCACCCTACCGGCTGCTGAATCCTATTGGTCTGCGAGGAGATACGTTATTCATTTCAATATCGGAAAGCGACTGTGTGGATTTATCGCATTGGTGTCAATCCCGGAGTACATACGCCGTGGGCTAAATATGTGGTATGCACGGCATAACCTACGTTGGAATTAACATGCCCACGCGAGCGTGGGGCAGGCAGCCAAAGTTTTATGTCGCCCTTACAGGGCGGAAGGTGGCCCCCGCTTTCGCGGGGGTGACGGGTTAGTTTGTGGGGGTGATGGTTTATCCTTATTTTATATTTTAAGGTCTGATGGCAATGTCGATCTCAATATGTTTGCTTAAAAATATCTTTTAGGTTGACAGATGTCTTGACAGTTTCTAGTATTCCGACTGATAGAAGTATATTGTCGGTTATGGATGGCCGATATATGGTAATAAGGGTATGAATATTTGGTTAATAATATCCACTAATACTTAAGGAAACTCCAAGATGGGCAAGAAAATGGTATATTTTTTCGGGAGCGGAAAAGCTGAGGGAACTGCAAAGATGAAAGAAATCTTAGGTGGCAAGGGCGCTAACCTTGCCGAGATGACCAATTTGGGCATTCCGGTGCCGCCCGGCTACACTATCACTACTGATACGTGTGCTGATTATGATAGTTCCGGCGGGAAATGGCCCGTTGGGCTGAAAAAGCAGGTTCAGCAGAACCTGGCCAAGCTCGAAAGGGCCATGAAAGCTAAATTCGGTGATCCGAACAAGCCCCTGCTGGTTTCTGTCCGCAGCGGCGCGGCTGTTTCTATGCCCGGCATGATGGATACCGTACTGAACCTCGGATTTAGCGATGCTGTCGTGGAAGGTATCATCGCCAAGACGGGTAACGGGCGTTTTGCATACGACTCGTATCGTCGTTTTATCGATATGTTCGGCGATGTGGTTATGGGCTGTGGCCATGAGCATTTCGAACATGCCATCGAAGGTCTCAAGAAGAAAGTCGGCGCAAAACTGGATACCGATCTGACCGCCGATCAACTCAAGGAACTGGTCGGGCTTTATAAAGCGGTTTACAAGAAGCACGTCGGCAAGCCGTTTCCCACTGACCCATTCAAGCAGCTTGAGCTGTCAATCAATGCGGTGTTTGGCTCATGGAACTCCAGCCGTGCCATTAAATATCGCGAACTCAATAATATCACCGGTTTGAAAGGTACCGCTGTTAACGTTCAGGCAATGGTGTTCGGTAATATGGGCGACGATTGCGGTACGGGCGTGTGCTTTACCCGCAATCCGAGTACCGGTCAGAAGGAGTATTACGGCGAGTTTCTGATGAATGCCCAGGGTGAAGACGTTGTGGCCGGGATTCGTACGCCTGAACCGATGATCAGGCTCAAGAAAATTAATGCCCGGATATACAAGCAGCTTACCGATCTGATGGATAAGCTCGAACGGCACTACAAAGATATGCAGGATATCGAATTTACTATTCAGGAGAATAAGCTGTACATTCTGCAGACCCGGAACGGCAAACGTACCGCTACCGCTGCTATACGATGTGCCGTGGAGATGGTCAAGGAAAAACTGATCAGCAAGAAACAGGCTGTATTAAGGGTTAATCCGGAACAGATCAATCAAGTTCTGCATCCGAGTTTAGATCCCAAGGCCAAGCGTCAGGTAATGGGCAAAGGTCTGCCGGCTTCGCCCGGCGCTGCTGTTGGACAGGTGGTATTCGACGCTGAAACGGCTGAAGCGTGGAAAACCAAGGGGCGGGAAGTGATTTTGGTTCGTATCGAAACCAGCCCGGAAGATATCAGCGGTATGGATGCCGCGAACGGCATTTTGACGCAACGTGGCGGGATGACTTCTCATGCGGCTGTTGTTGCCCGCGGTATGGGGCGCTGCTGCGTTGCGGGTGTTTCTGATCTTGATATCAGCTATGCGAAAAAACAGATGAAAATCGGCAAAAAAATCATCAAACAAGGCGATTGGATTACTGTGGATGGTACCAGGGGCGAAATACTGCAGGGACAGTTACCTCTGGTCGAGCCTAAGATGAGCGGCAATTTCGGTACACTTATGGGTTGGGCTGACGAAGTTCGCAGGCTCGGCATTCGTACCAATGCCGATACTCCCGAAGATGCTGCGCGAGCGAGGGCTTTTGGAGCTGAGGGCATCGGTCTGTGCCGTACCGAACACATGTTCTTCGGGGGTGACCGTATTTGGGCTGTTCGTCAGATGATTCTCAGTGCCGGCGACTATGCCGATCTTAGAGATCGGATCGCCGCGATGGGGGCCGATCCAACCGGTCCGCAGAAAAAACAACTTGCCGAGCTCAAAAAAGAGTTCAAGGATCCCAAAAAGAAATTTGACGGCGCTCTAAAAACGCTGCTGCCATATCAGCGTAAAGATTTTATCGGTATATTTACAGCGATGGCGGGGCTGCCGGTGACGATACGTCTGCTGGACCCGCCGCTGCACGAGTTTCTGCCGCAGGATGCCAAGAGCCAAAAAGAAATGGCCCGTCGGCTAAAGGTCAAGCCAGAGGAGATCAAGGCTAAGGTCGAAGAATTGCATGAGGTTAATCCCATGCTTGGCCATCGCGGCTGCCGGTTGGCCATAACGTATCCGGAAATCTACCGTATGCAGGCCCGCGCTATTATGGAAGCTGCTATCGCCGTCTTCAAGAATCGCAAAAAAGTTCTGCCGGAAATTATGATTCCGCTGGTCGGCACGCGTCGTGAAATCCTGTACGTCAGGAGAGAGATTGTGGACGAGATCGACCAGGTGTTCAAAGAGAAAAAGACCAAAATCAAATATATGATCGGCACGATGATCGAGGTACCGCGGGCAGCGGTCACGGCCGACCGCATCGCCATGGAAGCTGAATTTTTCAGTTTCGGGACCAACGATCTGACGCAAATGACGATGGGATTCAGCCGTGACGATGCGGGCAAGTTTCTGGGTGATTATGTGCGGCATGGTTTGTACGACAGCGATCCGTTCCAGAGTTTCGACAAGAATGGGTGCGGCCGACTGGTCGAGATGGGCATTAAGCTGGGTCGTGAAACCCGCCCGAATCTCAAGATTGGTATCTGCGGTGAACATGGCGGCGATCCGCGCAGTATCGATTTCTGTCATAAGGTGGGTATGAATTATGTTTCCTGTTCGCCGTTCCGTGTGCCGGTGGCCAGACTGGCAGCAGCGCACGCCGCCCTTAAAGAAGAAAAATGAATGTTAGGCCCAATGGGTATGGTATGATAATTCATGGCAGGGCCAATTGTGATAACTCAAACTGACCAATTCTAAGGAATCGGTCAGTTTGAGTAGGAAGACGGTGGAACTCAATCGTTACGAGTGTGGGTTTTGCTAACGTGGGGGGTGGTGAACCAGGCGTCCGGCGGTGATGGGCTGTCGGGCTGGAAACATGCCGGTTAAAGCCGAGGGATCAAGTCGGGCAGTTCGGATATATTATCTATAACCGGGATGCCGTGGGATATTCTTTTGTTTTTATTGGCTGTGCCGCGTTTGAAGACGCCGGTTATGCCCAGCCTGGCGGGGCCTTTGATGTCCTCACGAAATTTGTCTCCGACCATGACCGCTTCGTCGGCTGATACGCCCAGCCGGTCCAGGGTGTTTTGATAAATGCGTCGATGGGGCTTGCGAAAAACCGTAACCGACGAATATTGTCTGACGGGGAAAAACTCGAGCAACTCAAATTGCTGCAGGTGTCGGTCAAGGACAAATGCCGGTAAAAAAGTGTTGGAAATAATGGCTAATTCGAGTGGGATGTCCCGCAAAACCTGCAGCGTTTTGTGTAAGTCAGGTTCGATTTCGGCAGTGTCACCCAGTGGTTTGTACCAAAGCCAGGTCAACTCTTCGAGCTGCTCCTTGTCCAGGCGCAGTCCCATGGCACGGGCTATCCGGCCGAGCAGGGCCATACAGTCGAACTCGCGGCTGGTTACGCATGAACAGAAATAATGCCATTTGATAGAGATTACGTGTCTGCGATTGTAAGCGGCAAAACATGGCAGGGCGTCTTCACGGCAGTTGTGTCGTCGCAGATGGTCGTATGTCAAATGTGCGCCCTGTGCAAAAAGGGTATCGACGTCCACATTTCCGTAGTTGAGAATGGTCTCTCCTAAATCAAAAAGTATCGCCTTGATCGTCATTGTACCACAAAAAGTACCACAGAATCGAAGAAAACGAAAGAAAAAAATGTGCGGGCGGATTGAGCAGGAGTGAGTACGGTCAGCCTGCGTACACGGGACAGGCCCTGTTGAATGGAAATTGTGTTAGAAAAACTACGAAGATTAACCACCCGGACCACTACAAATTCTCACATAACCCTGCTTGGCCCTGTCCCCGGCCGGTTTGGGCGTTAATGTCAACTTCTGGCGCACTCCTCGAACGCTAAAAAAAATTGAAAAAATTCAGCATAAAAATTGGACTTATAAATCTCAACATCCATATAATCAGGTAGTCTATCGTAAAACAAGACAGTTCAAAAAAGGGACAGAACGGTACGTACAAAAACAGGTGGGGAATGTACGTACCACCGGTGAGAAGAGAGTATATCGACAGAGGAGAAAAGAGTTTTCGAGAGAGGAGAAAAGCGTGATTCGCAAGGGCAGTGTTCACTCGCCCCCTTGCGAAATAGGCCCAGTCATGAGGGATGACTGGGCTTTTTTTGTGGGTCTTCAGGGCAAGTATATAGAGCCGCTCGCAAGACACCTGCAAACAAGTTTCGATGTTTTGCTTAAAAAACATCGGAGTTTAACGCTTTAATGCCTGCGGCGGGTATTGTATAATGTCTCTGCCGTCACGGTGGATAGGCAGTCGTACCAGTGCGACTGAGTTAAATCCGCCTTGCAATAGTGCGATTTCGCTTACGCGGCTCTATGTGTCGCACTTTTTCCTGTGTGTTGCTCGTACGCAAAGTCAGAACAGGGTCTGTTGAATTAAAATTGGGTTAAAAAAGTTGTGGAAGTTAAGCAGTGCGAAGCGAAATGAAATCAGACGGGTATAACAAATTCTGGATCGATTGTTGTCGCGGAGCTATCGACTACGTTAACTCCCTTCGGGTAGGGTCGGGCCATCAATATCGTGTCTCGAATATCGCTGAGAAACCTATTGCTATAGCTTCTGCCACTGCCGGGCTGCTTCTTGGATTTGTCGGTGGTCTGCGTTTTGTCAGCACAAGATCAAAACAGGACTGGATTGCATATCTTCAGTTGTTTCAGCGGGAGGACGGTCTTTTCGAGGATTTGATCGATCTGCACGAGCCGAAGCAGGAACAACCTGACTGGGCCCTGCTGGCCCATCGGTCCAGACACATAGCCTGGGCGATAGAATCACTGGGCGGGCGTTTGACCCGGCCGATAGCCTTCGTGGAGCCGTACACAAAACCCAATGCCATAAGAGACTGGCTCAACCGATTGTGGCAAGAAAAGTGGCCCGGCGGGATCTGGGCGGCCAGCAATTGGATTATGGATATGGGAGTTTTGCTGGACCTTCAATATCGACATTTCGATGATGACGCAGCGTTTAGGAGCCTAATGGAGCTGCTCGATTGTCTGGATGAGAAACAAGATGAGGCTAGCGGTTTTTGGTTTGGTTCTGGTGATGATCTGCGACGTGGCATGGCCGGGGCGATGCATCTGTACCCTTTGTATTGGGCGTACGGCCGAGAGGCAAAGCATTTCGACCGGGCTGTTGTTCATACACTCAAGCTGCAACAGAGGGATGGTCTGTTCGGCTATGAAGTCGGCTGTGGAGGCTCACAATGTCTCGATTATGACGCTATGCTGATTCTGGCAAACGGATTCGCCGTTTTTCCGCACCTGCGTCAAGAAATTCGCACTTGCTGCAAGCGTGTGCTGAAGGCTATAACAATCAACCAAAATTCCAATGGTTCCTTCGCGGACTTTCAAAGTGATCGAATTTGCCACTGGGCTACAGGTGCGGCAGTCTATCGTGCCCGTGATGGAAGCTTGTGGGATACATACGCCAGATTAATGACTATTGCCATGGCAATAGAAATAATCTGGGGGCAAAGGCCCGTCTCGATGAATACGGGACGGCATCTATTCGAAATTTCATGCGCCGGGGCAGGCTGGGAAAAAGGCCGGGCTCCCGGTCTAAAACATATAACACAAATTGATCTTAAGGATGCGGATTATAGTGTCAGCGTGGTAATTCCGGCGTATAATATTGAAAAGTATATTGCCGAAGCTATCGACTCGGTGCTGGCTGGGACACACCGTCCGGATGAAATTATTGTCATCGATGACGGCTCGACCGACGGCACGGCTGAGGTGGTCAGGCAATATGGTTCGAAGGTCAGGTATGTTCACCAGGCGAATGCCGGTGTCAGTGCGGCTTGTAATGCCGGCATTAAGGCGGCTACGTGTCAATGGATCGCTTTTCTCGACGGTGATGACATGTGGCTGCCAGAAAAGCTGGAGTTGCAACTGGAACTTCTGCAGCGTAATAAAAACCTGATGTGGACCACCTGTAACTTCATTTATCGTTCCTGTCTGGACAATTCCGAGCGGGATTTTCTGGAGTTCGGCAAAAGCCAGGAGCTTCTGGGTGATAAGGAATATTTTGACAGCTTTATCACCGCTATAACCTGTGGTGTGGGCTATAATCGGGGTACTATGCTGATAAATCGCCAGGTTTTCGAGCAGGTGGGAATGTTTTCCGAGGAGATAACCTCCGGAGAAGACCTTGACATGGCTTTGCGTATATCGTATCACCAGTCGCAGATCGGTTATGTCAACCGGCCGCTGGCTGTTTATAACTGGAAAAGACCAGGCAGCCTGGCAGTCCGGTCGATTCGGCAGCGGTTGGATATCGTGTGTGAGGTGTATGACAATCATCTGAAACTGGCCGCCGAATACAACAGACTTGACGAATTCAGGACCTATGTGGCTTGGGTAATACGTCATCATGTTTTCAGTATGTATTGGAACAGGCAGTATGACGACCTTCATAACCTGATCCGTCGATATGAGTATTTGGTTCCATTTCGTTACAAGACGGCTGCACGGTTGCTCACTACGTTACCCATGCCGCGCAGGGGCATTATGTATAAGATCGCGCGAAGATTATTGGGTTTATGACAGTATGACAGAGGCGACAAAATATGCCTGAGAAATCCGCCAGAGATGACTTCAGCGTCAGCGTTGTTATTCCGGCTTATAATGTCGAAAAATATATTGCCCGTGCCATTGACAGTGTTCTGGCTCAGACTCGCCGTGCTGATGAGATCATCGTCGTCGATGACGGCTCGACGGACGGTACGGCCGGGGTTGTCGGTCAATACGGCTCACAGGTCAAATACATAATACACCAAGCCAACATGGGACTCAGCGCCGCCCGCAACACGGGAATAATCGCCGCTACCAGCCAATGGATTGCTTTTCTCGACGGTGACGACAGATGGCTGCCGGAAAAACTCCAGCAGCAACTGGCCCTGCTGGAGCGTAACCCTGATCTTGTCTGGTCAAGCTGTAATTACATTGCTCATTCCTGCAGGGACGGCAGTCAAACGATCTGCCCTCATGGCGAAATCATTAATAATCTTTTGAACGGCAAAGAGTTTGTTGATAGTTTTTTTTCAGTTACCAATGCCGGAGTGGTTATAGTTTCCTGCGGTATGATGGTCAAACGTAAGGTTTTTGATCGAGTGGGACTTTTTCGGGAAGGGTTGCGCTATGCGGAAGATATGGATATGTGGTGGCGCATAGCCTATAGCGAAGGGAAGTTTGGTTATCTCAATCAGGCCCTGGCTGTTTATTATCAGGGACGGGCAGAGAGCCTGACCGCGGACACAGATCAGCGGAAAATAGTGAAGATAGTTGCCGATCTCTTCGAGAGGCATCTCGAGTTGGCTGAGCAATCCGGCAAAAAGGAAGATATAAAACCCTATATCAATCGGAAATTGCGCAAATGGACATACATTATGTATTGCCAAAGGCAGTTTGACATGGTGGGCGAAGTGATAACCCGATTCGACAAGTTACTGCCGCGAGGCTATAAAACAGTCATGCGATTCTTGACGAGATTACCATATATTACTACACTTATCGGCAAGAGACTGCTTCGATTGTTACATTATGACCGCTGAGGGCTGCCGAAAAAGGCCCCTGGCAAAATCGTCACAAGGTTAAATCCATGAGACCTGGAACATTGTTACGCCTGCGAGCCTTGAAGAAGATATTTGCCCGCGAGATCTTCCGTGATTCGGTCGTTTTTGATATAGGTTCTTATGACGGGGCCGTATCGGATCAACTCCAAAAGCTGGTAACCGGCCTGGATATCACGGTAGTGGATGTTGATGAATCCGGCCTGCAACTGGCCCGGGAAAAAGGCCTGAAAACGCTCCGGGCCTCAGTTCTGGAGCTGCCCATCCCCGATAACAGCGTGGATGTTGTTCTTGGTCTCGATCTCATTGAGCATGTCGCGGACGACAGCAAAGCCGTTGGTGAGCTGGGCCGGGTTCTTAAAACCGGCGGAAAACTGATTCTTACCACTCCCAAGCAGGACGGCGTATCTTTCCCTTTTATGAGCCGGGAAAAGATTGCTGAGGTTAACAGCCAATGGGGGCACGTGCGCCCGGGCTATTCCCTGCAACAATTGGAAGACCTGCTGCACAGCCACAACTTAGCGATAGAAAAAAGTATGGGATATTTTAATTTCCTGACCCGGTTCGCCTATTGGCTGGCGTATCTGTCGGAATTACGAATACCAGGTCGATATGTTCTTTATCGCCTGGTAACACGGCTGGAACCATATATTAAATACCAACACATGGAGCATATCATAATCGGCACAAAAATATCCTAAGGAGAACTTGTTTTGTGAAAGAGGTAAAAAATGGCTTTAACAGGTGGTTGTTTCAGCACAAATACCAAGTGGCAGGTGGAACTCATTCGGCAAAAGCTGGAATCGTTTTCGATCATCCCTTCCGATCGACCGCAAGAGTATAAAACTAAAATCTTCGAAGGCAAGTTTGGTTATCTGGTGACCAAATTCAAAAAAGACGCCCCTGTCCAGGTAAGATACAAAACCGATGATAATCATGTTGTTCTTACATTGGGGTTTCATGATCTTCAGTACTCGCAAGGGACTGATGAGGCTTTCGCCAAATCGAAACCTGCTGTTTTGACCGGCCGAGACCCGAGTAAACAGATTGAAGAAAGTGAAGGTGAGTTCGTTTCCCTGTTGATGGAGCACGATTCCGGTGACATCCACATCATCGATGACCGTTTTGCGGTGAGACCTTTTTTTATATTCCGATCGGCAGAGGGGGTTTTCTTTTCCTCAAACTTGGCTTTTCTACTGCACCTGGCAGGTCATCGGCCTACACCTGACCCACTCGGCATATTGCAAGTATTCGGTTATGGACATACTCTTGAGACGAAGACCAATCTCCAAGACATAGAAAGACTAAGACCAGCCAGTCATATAGTTGTCTCAAAGGAAGGCATTCAGGAGAGACAATACTGGCGACTCGCCCATAACGTGGAGCAAGACCTCGATGCGGAAACGTTTGCGGAAGAGACTTTCGAGGCTTTTCAGGCCAGCACCTCCGCCAGAACGCAGTTGATAAAAAGAGGTTTTGTGGCCCTTAGTGGTGGATTGGACAGCAGGCTGCTGGCGGGGGCTATTCCCCGAGACAGCGATTATTATGCCTTTACTTTCGTAGATTCGACCAGTTCCGAGAATACGCCCGAAGTTAATGCTGCAAAAGAGGTCAGCAAAATTCTGGGACTGCCCCATCGCCTCGGGAAAATCCCGCCGACGGAGGTCTCTGACGTAGCCGATTGTTTGGTAATGCTTACCGGCGGGCTGATGCCAATTCACCACCCTGTCAAGACATTGCAATACATTCGCCAGATGAGAGAAAATAATGGTTTCATGATAGGCGGTGGACCGGGTGACGTTTTGGCGGGTTCTTACGTCTCGTCGGTCCATTATCTGGATTCAAAGAGAAAGAGTGAGTTGGTTCGTCAATATTGTTCGACTCGAAAGAAATTCTCCAGAAATATCCTCTCTCTGTTGTTTCGTGATGATATGTTGGAACAATATTTTCCAAAACTGGATGAGTCTATGCTCGCATGTTTCCAGAAGCTAACCGGACCGACCGCAGCACATCAGATCAGCGCCTGGGCCATGACTTTTAGGCAACCGGCTTTTACCTTCACCTCTCCGATCCATAATCATCCCGACGTAACCGAAGCCAGCCCTCACCTTGGTTACAGATATGTCGATCAAATGCTCAAGTTGCCGGCTGAATGGATATACAATAAGAATTTTTACAAATTTATGATTTATCATTGTCTGCCTGAACTGCGTGATGTAGTTTATGCCAATACCGGCGAAAAATTACCGGGATGCATACAGGAATATAAAATCCCCTTACGTAAGCTAATTACAAATGCCATAGAAAAAAGACTTCCTCCTTTTGCCCTGAGACAGCTTAAAAAAATTCAGGCAAAACGCACAAATCCACCCCGTTTTGAATATTCGCTATTGCGAGGAGACCAGAAGTTACTATCGCAGCTAAAGGAAATCATCCATTCCACCCCGGAACTGCGGGAGATATTTGATATGTCAGGCTGTGATCGATTTTTGGATGATTTCAAAGCGGGTCGCCTCCACACAAACCGGCAAGTTGACGAAACCGAACTGATGGGAAGCCTGGTAAGCACCTGTTATTGGTTCAAAAATATCTATGGCATATTAATGCTTGCAATATCTGTTATTTGTAGTAACCTTTCAGCATGAGAGGATGCTGGGATTGAAAATCAAAGACGGCAAAATCGATCAATCACGACTACAATTTGGGGAGAAACGCGAAATGAAAACAGCAAAACAATGTCAAAAAAGCATAGTCATCGTTCTTTTTATCGTTGCCGCTCTTTCTGTTCTTAGCGGGATAGCATCGGCTTTCGATCCGGCAAACAATGAGCCCGATCTGAAAAACGCACAAGAACAGTCCCCTGACAAGCAATCACTGCTGACTTCTGATATCATTTCAGGGTTGAAGCTCAGGAACATTGGTCCGGCCCAATGCTCAGGACGAATCAGCGACATTGTCAAGGATCCCACCAAACCAAGCACCTGGTATGTGGCGGTAGCATCCGGTAATGTCTGGAAGACGGTCAACAACGGCACGGAATGGACTCCTATATTTGACGATTACGGCTCCTACTCTATCGGGTGTATCACTATCGATGCCCAAAACCCCAATATCCTGTGGCTGGGGACTGGTGAAAACAACAGTCAGCGAAGCGTCGGTTACGGGGACGGCGTTTACAAGAGCCTTGACTCCGGCAAGAGTTGGAAAAACGTGGGCCTCAAACAATCCGAGCACATAGGTAAGATACTGATTGATCCGAGGAACTCTGATGTAGTTTACGTGGCTGCGCAAGGACCGCTATGGGCTTCTGGCGGGGACCGTGGTCTCTACAAGACCGTCGATGGCGGCCAGAGTTGGGAACTTATTCTTTTTATCAGTGAAAACACGGGCGTCAGCGATATCGCCTTCGACCCGCGCAATCCGGATATCATCTATGCCACCTCCTATCAGCGTCGCCGTCATGTCTGGGCGCTGGCCGGCGGCGGTCCCGACTCAGCCATTCATAAGAGCGTGGACGCGGGTAAAAAGTGGAAGAAGATAGTCAAAGGTCTGCCCTCTGTCGATCTCGGGCGCATCGGCATTGCCGTCTCACCTCAGCAACCGGACGTAGTCTATGCGACCGTTGCGGCTGCCTGGGACGAGAGCGGGTTTTTCCGGTCCAGTGATGGCGGCGAAAACTGGGTCAGAATGAGCGATTATATATCGATTGATCCCCAATACTATCAGGAGATTTTCGCGGATCCTCACCAGTTCGACCGTATCTATTGCATGGATGTGATGATCCGCGTCACCGACGACGGCGGAAAAACGTGGAACGTGGTTAATTCCCGTTTCAAACATGTCGATAACCATGCGCTACTCTTTGACCTGAACGACTCGGATTACCTGATGGTCGGCTGCGATGGCGGCATTTATGAAACCTGGGATCGCACCAAGACATGGCGATACATCGCCAACCTGCCCGTAACCCAGTTTTATCGCGTCGGCTTGGACAACGACCTGCCTTTTTACAACGTTTATGGCGGAACCCAGGATAACTCGACAATCGGCGGTCCTTCACGAACGACCAATGCCCACGGCATCCGCAACAGTGACTGGTTTATCACCGTCGGCGGCGACGGCTACCAGGCCCGCGTCGATCCCACCAACCCAGACATTATCTATTGCGAATCTCAGTATGGAGAACTGGTCCGTTACGACCGCAAGAGCGGCGAGCGCATCGACATCCAGCCGCAGCCCGGCAAAAACGATCCGCCCCTGGTCTGGAACTGGGACACGCCTTTGATTATCAGTCCCCATTCACCAACCCGGCTCTACTTCGGCGCCAACATCCTCTTTCGCAGTGACGACCGCGGCGATACCTGGCGGGCCATCAGTGGAAACCTCACCCGTCAGATAGATCGGAACAAACTCGAAGTGATGGATACCGTCTGGAGCGTGGAATCAGTCTGGAAAAACGTCTGGACTTCTTTTTATGGCAATCTGGTCTCGCTGGACGAGTCACCGCTGCAGGAAGGTCTCATTTATGTCGGAACCGATGACGGGTTGATTCAGGTTACCGAAGATGGCGGCCAAAACTGGCGCAAAATTGAAACCTTTCCCGACGTACCCGAGCTTACCTATGTAGCCGACCTGAAGGCATCCTCTCACGATGTAGATACGGTCTATGCCGTTTTCAATAATCACAAACGAGGTGATTTCAAACCCTACGTGTTCAGGAGTACTGATCGCGGTCGGACCTGGTCATCCATCAGCTCGGACCTGCCTGACCGGCACGTAGCCTGGACGATTCAGGAAGACCCTGTCAAAAAAGATCTGTTGTTCATTGGAACCGAGTTCGCACTCTTTTTCACGATTGACGCGGGGGAGCACTGGATACAGTTGAAAGGCGGCGCGCCCACCATTGCCTTTCGCGACCTGGAAATCCAGGCCCGCCAAACCGATCTCGTATGCGCCACCTTCGGCAGGGGCATCATGATTCTGGATGACTATTCTCCCCTGCGTTATCTTTGCGAAGACCTGCTTAACAAGGACGTTCATCTTTTCCCAGTCAAGGATGCCCTGTTATACATACAAGACGCGCCACTGGGTTCAAGGGAAAAGGCAAGCCAGGGCGACGCGTTTTTCACCGCGCCAAATCCTCCTTTCGGCGCGATCTTTACCTATTATCTGAAAGACGAGCTAAAAACCGACCGCCAGTCGCGAAAGGAACGCGAGCTTGCCCTCCAGAAAGAAGGCAAACCGGTTTATTATCCGACCTGGGAATCACTGCGGATCGAAGATGGGCAAGACTCTCCTGCCGTTCTTCTGACAGTCAAAGACCGGCAAGGTAATATTGTTCGCCGTCTCCCTGGCCCGACCGGTAGTGGATTCCATCGTCTTGCCTGGGATTTGCGCTACACAGAACTGTCCCCCATTGATCAGGCGGACAACGGCTGGCGGGAATCTTCCAGCGGGATATTGGCACTTCCCGGTACTTACACCGTTGAGCTGTCCCGCTACGTTGACGGCCAATTCACTCAACTCGGCACACCGCAAACATTCAAGGTTGTTCCACTCAATCGACAAACGATTCCGCCACACGACCGGGAAGCGCAGTTCAAATTTCAAAAGCAGGTAAGCGACCTTCTTTGCGCCGTCATGACTCTGAAGAAGGTTGTACGCGATACGGAGCTGCGATTGAAGTGTATCAAACAGGCGCTGCTTGACACGCCCCAAGCTGGCAGCCTGCCCCTTATCACCCGAACCCGCGCCCTCGAACGCGAACTCCGTGATATAATCATAATTCTGAACGGCGACTCTACCATTTCGGATCGGTTTGAGCCTACGGCGCCGTCACTGTCTGATCGGATCAACCGGGCTACCGAGGGTTTCCGATCGACTACCGGCACGACCACCACCCACCAGCGCCAATACCAGATTGCCCTGGAATTGTTTACCGACCTTCGCGCCCGGATGAATACCCTGCTCGAAAGCGATCTCAAGCAGATCGAACAGGAGATGGAAAATATTGGCGCCCCCTGGACGCCGGGGCGAAAGATTCCGGATGTGGGATCTCGATGATGCAGCAGTTAGATGGGCGGTGATATTGCAACCCGGGCCAGGAGAATACTCTGACGAAAAAAAATGACAATGAAAATCGCATTTGTTATTAATGAATTTCCCTGTTTGTCGGAAACCTTTATTCTCAATCAGATTACCGGCATGTTGGATCTCGGCCATGATGTCGAGATATTCGCTACGTCCGCTTCTTCCGATTCCAAGACCCATCCGGACGTCGAAAAATATCATCTGCTGGAACGAACCCATTACTTTCCCACTACTCCGGGAAGCAAAATACTTCGCATCATAACAGCTTTACGGCTGATAGCCTCGAATCTCCATAAGACCCCTAAGATATTAAGGTATCTCAAGGCCTATATCTGCGGCAAACGTTTCCTGTCTTTGGGATGGCTGCATTTGTTTATCCTTTTATGCGACCGGTCTTTCGAGATAATCAACTGTCACTACGGTTTTATCGGCAGGGTGGTCGTCGCTTTCAAAGAAGTGGGGCTGACCGGCGGAATATGCACCGTATTTCATGGGGCTGATATGTCGAAATATCTTTTGGAGCGGGGCAACGATGTTTACCAAAACCTCATCGATGAGGGCGACCTTTTTTTGCCGATCAGCGGCTACTGGAAAAACAAACTGATCGAAATGGGCTGCTCCGAAAACAAAATAATCGTACATCACATGGGTATCGACCTCGATAAGTTCGAGTATGCCGAAAGAAGGATCGAACCTGGTCAGCCGGTAAAAATATTGACCATAGGTCGGCTGACCGAAAAGAAGGGGCACGAATACGCGATCAAAGCCGTCGCAAAGCTCCTTCCAAATCATTCCAACATCGAGTACCTGATCGCCGGTGACGGTCCGCTCATAGATAAGCTGACCTCTCTGGTTATGGAATTGGCCCTGGCAGAGAAGGTCAGATTCCTCGGAGCTCTCGAACAGAATGAAATCATCGAACTCTATAAACAGGCGCATATCTTCCTTCTTCCCAGTGTAACGGCAAGTGACGGCGATCAGGAAGGCATACCGGTCGTTTTAATGGAAGCCGCGGCAGTGGGATTACCCATCCTTTCATCTGACCACACCGGTATCCCAGAACTGGTACGGAACGGTCAATCGGGTTTCACAGTGCCGGAAAAAAATGTGGACGCCCTGGCGGAAAAATTGGAATATCTGATCGATCACCCTCAAGTGTGGCCTGAAATGGGCAGATCCGCCCGAAACTGCGTCGAGCGGGACTTCAATATCACAACTCTCAACCGAACACTCGAACAAATATTTCAAAATATGCCTGACCGGGCTAAAAAATATGGTTCCTCATAAGAATCTGTACAGAACACGAGGCTAAGAACTGCTG
>CAZICK010000087.1:0-16508 GCA_964537505.1 uncultured Pirellulales bacterium | reverse complement strand
ATAGGTGTACTGAGTACTGGCGGAGAGTCCCGTATCGTTATAGACAGGGTTGGTTGTCCATCCGCTGTCACTGCCGCCGGAATGACCGGTGGTTTCCTCGAAATAGTACTCAACCGGGCCGCTGGCATCAGTGCCTGTCGTTGCCGTCATCGTAATCTGGCTGCTGCTTACCGCGGCGGGAGCCGAGGCAAACGTCGCAGGATTGGGTGTCGGCGCAAGGTCATCATAGGTAGTGATAGTGTAATCGATATCACTTATTGTCTGATCAAAGTCGCCGTTAACCTCATCAAATTGTTCAAGTCTGACTCGCCAGTAAATGGTGCGAGTACCGTCCCAGTGTTCGTCAATGACGTAGTTTTGACTTTCTCGCAGTGTGATCCATCCAAGCGGGCTGGGTATGCCACTTTCCTGTGTCATATTGGATATCCCCAAGCCGGTGGTGTAAGTGGCGAAAAATGTTCCATCTACGGCTTCAGATACAGGACCAATTAATCCAGGAGCACTATAGACGTATTTGTTCTGGGAATCAACATAATCAACCCAATATGTCTGTGGTGCATGGACTGTCAAAATGTTGCCGTTTACTGTAACGTTGGCGGGGGCATAAGTTGGGTTGGCCGGCTTATATAGCGTTACGGCCGGGTCGCCATAGTTCATGTGCGCGGTAAGGGCGTATGCAGTGATCGAATTCACATCTTTCGCGGCTGTTATATTCAATGAATATAAATGAGCCTCGCCCGTCGTGGCGCCTGCCAAAATTGCCGTATAGAAGGCGTCTCTGCAGATTTCTTTGTCTGCACCGGTTCCGCGACACCAGGCATTAAAACATACAGAGCCGTTTCCGGTCAGTACAACAGCGTTAGTGTCATCCCAGTAGTACGTTGTATTATATTCGTCAAGAGCGGCCATATTGCAGCCTGTACCCTCGGCTAAACCAACCGTCCATGAACTATTGTTGAGGAATTCATCGCGTGCTATACCATAAGGCCAGCCGTGTTCATCCTGGATAAATATGCCATATATTTCATAATCATATTCAGGTAAGAACAGCCACTCGTCAACAATGAAGCCGCAATTTTCAAGTAGGCGCGGAAGACAATACAAACTATTCTCAAATTCCTCCGTACACTGGTGAAACACATGGTCTGCCGCGGGACGATACAGCAGGTCGTTATACGTCAAGCACCGCGAGGCATTGAGGGTGACGCCAGTGACATCTTTACCAACGATTCGGCCTGTTGCTATTTCATAAAGCGGATCACTATCCACATCGGCGAAATAATTGTCGTTCATGACATAATCACCATTGCCTGGATCCATACTAAGGGCGTGAGCACAAGGCAGTACCTGGAGCACACCTACCATCGCCATGTATTTTGGATAATGGCCTATTTGGTCATGATAGCCTTGTATATCTTCTTTTAGTTTCTGGTCAGATGGATAGCTAAATCTAAGTTCACCATAAAATGCAACCTGATCTGTTTCTGAATTTACTCCTATTGTATAGCGTTTTCCGTTTAAGGTTACCTCGGAGGTACCAGGGCAGAATTCTCCGGCATCCCCGTAATCGTTATCATCATTAAAGTCGATAAACGCAGCTTCGGTATAAATGTAATAGCCACTAGTCATTCTAACAATAACGAAATCACGCGTCACACCGTTGAGTGAAAAACTGCCGATAGGGTAATTGAGGTTTGTCGGATAATAGTACTTATAAGGAGGCTCGGTATTGGCCGGCAATCCCGCTGGTTTTGTTGTTGTCTGCGAGCTATGGAAAAATGGAACATTCCATTCCACATTATAAGACAATGCGGCCACCGCACCATTTCTTCCAGCCGCCAGTAATGCCGCTGAAAGTGAGCCTTTGGGTGCATAATCTGACATTGTTCTGTCATTTATATTACATACAGCAAGATATTCCACGGGATATCCATTGTTTTGCATCCAGGTTATTATCGCCTTGTCGTTAGCCAGAGAAGTCTGGGAGACGCCAATGCCTGTGAGCTGAGTGGTTACGGTACTGTTGCCGTTGACCGTCAGTGCGGTGGAACATTGCAGATCGTTGTCAATAACACTGAGAGCTGAGCTGGATAGCCCGGTGGATGAATTGAAGAACAACAAAGGAACTTCCAGCCGGCCTGCCAGTGCCGAGGCCGCCAGTGCGCCTGCGTAGTCACTGTCGTTGGCCAGCACAACGGTGGTAGTTGTCGTCCAGTGAGTCTGGGCCAGGTAACAGGACACCGCGTCGAGCGTACTGTCAGGGTTGATCTCGTAGGTGTTGGCTGGATTGTATAGTCGCAGATACTCGGTTACCTGGGCAGTCTGCGAACCCTCCAGGGCGATAACCGAGGGTCCATCCGTATTGATCGCAGCCGATGCCGGGACAGCCGCCAGGAATGCAAGGTCTTTCCAACTGGCGCCAGTAGCAGGAACCGGTACCAGGAAAGTGTTCCTGCCGGTGACCGGCGACGGCATGGTAGTAAAGCTCCACACATCGCTGGTGGTGGTGCCCTCGGCGTTGACCTGGTCGATACGCCAGTAGTATGTCGTACCGGCACTGAGGGTACTGAGACTGTAAGTGGTCGCGGTTTGATTGCCCTTGAATTCGCCGCTGTCGGGAGTCGGATCGGTCCCGAAGTAAACGTTACTTGAATCGGCAGCCTCGCCTTCGACCCAGCTTAGGTCCGCATCAAGATCGATTCCTTCGGCAGTGTCGAACGGATGTGGGGCAAGGGCCTTACCAGGTGTGCCAACGGTGAAGCTCCAGACCGCCCCGGTATTGGTACCGTCACCGTTGACTGAGTCGATACGCCAGTAGTAGGTGGCTTGAGCCATCGTCCCCGCAGGATCGTAAGTAACCGCGGTTTGATTACCCTGGAATTCGCCGCTATCGGGCGTCGGGTCCGTACCGAAGTAAACGTTACTGGAACTGGCACCAACCCCGGCGGTCCAACTCAAGGTTGCACTGCCCAAGACGCCTATTGCGCCGTCGTTCGGGTTTGGGTTACTGGCCGGGCCAGGAGGAACCGGTGCGGTACCGGCGGTGGCGATCTGGAAGCCGCTCAGATAAGCGTTTTTCCCAGGCGTGTCACTTACGAAAGTGATGGTAATTTGGTTGCTGCCGTCCGGCTCGACGTCCTGGAAGATCACAAAGTTTACTCCCAAAGCCCACGTTGAGTCGTTTCCACCGCCCCCGCCATTATCGACAATCTGGGGAGATGGGGTACTCGTCGTGTTGGCAGTAGAAAATACGGCTCTGCTTCCATCCCCATTAGGATAAAAGCTGGCGAGGTACACGTCGTACTCCACACCGGGCGTCAGACCGCTGATAATCATCGTTTGCAGCGTGTTATAATTCCAGGCAAATATAGCAGCATAGAGCAACTCAAGATCGGGAGCACCCCAGGGCCACATACAACCACTATCCGTCGTGAAATCCACGGTGGTGCTACCGTTAGTGGAGTTCTTCAAGTCGGTTCCATATATTGTACCAGGGTCGAACCATCCCTCGGCATGTATAATCTGATTCCATGTCGTACCAACATCACTGCCGCCAGTGCCCCAAATGGGACCATCTAGCGTACTCTGTGTCCTTGCTGTGACGTCGATGTTCACATTGATCAACACCGCATCGGCCATACCCGCCATGGCGAACACCACCACGGCCACAATCATCAAAACATTTCTTTTACACATGACAATTACTCCTTAATACAAAAAACATTATTGCGTCCTCGACACATATTGAGGACATACGAAATACACATACACACACTTCTCGAATATTGTCAAACCCGTTCGGTACTCGATTCGATGTTGGCGCAGCGCAACTGCCTGTTATAGAAGAGCTTACTGTTGGACAACACCCCATTCAATCCTGTGATGACAGGCAACCTAGAAAACTTCGTGCCGGATTCGATCCTGATCATATACGCCTCCGCCAGCATAAGAAACAACCAGATGACTGCAATGATAGTAAATCACATTTCTTTTGCAAGTTTTTTTTATTATTTTTCAACAAATTTATTATTATTTTCCAGCAGATGACGTAACTCATTGTTGTTGCTTGGTTTCCACGCGGATTATTTTTTGGTAGGAATTGCTTACTGCATAACACAATCAAGAACATCGCGCGAGTTTTATTTTTACAAAACTTCGCGATTTGTTGCATATCGAAGGAGATGCTGCTAAAATCAATAAGGCTCCGATCTTCACCACTTATCGTCAAATACCAGGGAACTTAAACCACGCCGATATTTTTGTCGAAGTTATTACTGGACATAGCCTTAAGCCTATGCTAACATGCGCCATCGGTCTTGTGACCGAACCGATACCAACAGACAATTATATCTGTAACTATAGTAACCAAGGGGCCTTAGCTCAGTTGGGAGAGCGCTTGCATGGCATGCAAGAGGTCGTGGGTTCGAATCCCATAGGCTCCATTCCATAACCTGTCGAGAGAAACAACTATGTTTTTCCCATTTACCCTGATAAAATAGTAGCTTCGCGAAGCGAAACCTGACCAATCCGAAGCCGTGTGGCTTCATCTCTGTCCAAGAGATTGCGGGCTATACAAATTTTATCAGAGGTTTGTTATGTCAAAAAAACTTGACGCCGGTATAAACCAGCGTTTTTCATCGCGATGGTTTTTTTTGCTCAGCATGATCGGGATTGCCGTGGGAACCGGTAATATTTGGCGATTTCCGCGGATCGCCGCTCAAAATGGGTCTGACCAGGGAGCCGGAGCCTTTCTGGTTGCCTGGGTCGTGTTCCTGTTTTTTGTGGGGTCTGCCGCTGATAATTGCTGAGTATGCCCTGGAACGCAAATATCGAATGGGCGTAGTTGCGACATTCGTACAGGCTGCCGGTGAAAAATTTGCCTGGATGGGAGCGTTTGTTACCTTTGTCGCCACAGCCATAACGTTTTTTTATTCTGTCGTTCTCGGATGGTGCCTTTACTATTTTGTTCGGATGCTGACCGAGGCTCCCATCGAGACCACCGAAACAGCCACGGCCGCATGGAACGCAGATGACCAAACCGCAGATACTGGAGATTATGCGCAGCAGCGGTCCGGCTTCCACGGGACTTACATTTATATGGATGCCTCAACTTTTTACGCGTATGTTTTTAGGACATCCACTGGCAATACTTTTTTCCCCTGGCTCTTACTTTTGCCGGCTTCTCATCGCTGATCGCCCAGCTCAAACTGACGGTCCGCGTGTTCATTGATGGGGGCATGAAAAGGTCTGCCTCGATTGCCTTGGTGGTGGGCCTCAGTTATCTGCTCGGAATCCCCTCGGCCAGAAACCTCAATATCCTCAGTAATCAGGATTTCGTTTGGGGCCTCGCACTGATGCTCTCCGGAGCCTTTGTAGCGTTCATGGTGATTCGTTATGGCGTCATCCAGCTTCGTCAGCAGGAACTAACCTGCGATCCAAACGACTGAAAAATCGGTTACTGGTGGGTCTTGGCACTGAAGTATTTCGTCCTCCTGGCGGCTGTGGTACTGCTGATCTGGTGGCTTGTACTTTCAACGATTGAGTTTTCGCTTACGCGGCTCTACGTGTCCCGTTTCCTTATGCGCGTATGCACGTGCGAGTTTTCATTTGACAAAACCCACCTTTTCCATGATATTGCTCTTATGAGCGAGCCGTGTTTGTTTTACAAAGTAAATGCGAAGATTCGAAGCGTTCTGGGTTACCGGGCCTTGCGCCGCAGCTTTGACGGTGCTTCACCGAGCGAATCTGAAAATCAGCTCAATGAGCTTTTGTCCGGCTACCCTCGCAATCATAATTACATGATTTGTAACAATAAACTGCTCCCGGGGTTCAGGCTCTACGAAAGGTTGCGACTGGTCAACTCGGCATGTCCTCAAAAGCTGAAAAGCTTTCTGGACATCGGCTGCTGCAAAGGGTTTTACGTGGCGAACGCGGCTGGGCAGCCTGGTTGTCGCATTTCTGTGGGGATCGATGTTCATGAGCCGTTCATTTCCGCCGCTGAAAAAGTCAAGCAAAGCCTGAAACTCACAAATGCCAATTTCTATCTTGCCACGCTTGACGATCTCGCCGTCCGCCTGGAAGATTATGGTGGACCATTTCAGACGGTTCTGAATATAGGCACTTATCATTATCTGTTTTGGGGCAGTTCATTCAGCCCAAATGCGTTTTACAGTCACCGGGAAATACTCAGCCGATTCGATAAAATCTGCACAGACAGGGTGATTTTCTCAGCCCGGCTGGAGGCAAACCGGCTGCCTGACGGTGTCAGAGAAAAGGCTCGACAGCACAAAAATGTCGGTGCGTATAATACCGCCGATTTCCTTAAAAGTGCCCAGGAGTTCTTTGATGTCCGTAAAGTTGGATATCTGGGCATATATCCGTTATTCGTTATGTCCAGAAAAAAACGCTCGTAGTGAAAATGAATTTTTAGAGGTCCCCACAAGCTTCATGAAAGAATATCAGCTTACATGCCGTGGGAAAAAACTGCTTTTATCGGATGAGCCGGTAATTATGGGCATCCTCAACGTGACGCCCGATTCATTTAGTGACGGCGGCAAATTCTCCGATCCTGCCGTTGCTGTCAAACATGGCCTGACTCAGGTTGCCGAGGGAGCCGGCATCATCGATATCGGCGGTCAGTCAACACGGCCCGGCGCCCAGCCGGTAGCTCCTCAGGAGCAGATCAAACGGGTCGTTGCCGTAATCGAAGAACTGGCCCGGCAGACAGATGCCCTCATCAGTATAGACACCACCGACAGTGAGGTTGCCGCCGCTGCGTTGGAGGCCGGCGCTTCGATCATCAACGATATTTCCGCGGGCCGGTTCGATTCGCGGATGGCGCCGCTGGCTGCACGCTACGGGGTCCCGATCATACTCATGCACATGCAGGGCCAGCCGCAGACAATGCAGCAATATCCCGTTTATGAAAACGTCGTCAAAGAAGTCTATGCGTTCCTGGCTGAGCGGATCGACTTTGCCGTTTCAGCCGGCGTTAACCGGTCACAAATTGTGATTGATCCGGGCATAGGCTTCGGCAAAACGCTCGAACACAACCTCCAGTTGCTACGCCATATCGATCAGTTGCACCAGTTGGATGTTCCCATCCTGATCGGTCCCAGCCGCAAGGCGTTTATTGGTAAAATACTGGGGCTGGCTGATCCGGCGGACAGGCTTTTTGGTACCGCCGGAGCCGTAGCCTGGTGTGCCGGGGCCGGCACTCATATTCTCAGAGTGCACGATGTCAGGGAAATGGCTCACGTAGCCCGGCTAACCGCCGCCATTCGAGGATAACCACTCAAGAACACAATAGTATCAACTGTTGGTTGACTTTTGGGCACGATTGGATTATTATGCAACCTCAAAGAAAGATAGTAGGAGTCAATTTCTTGCTCAAATACCGGTTAAGTTTATTTTGGGTTTTGCTGATTCTGATTTCAGGTTGTCAGCAGAAAGATTTGGTCGAGCGGCTCCGCCGCGAAAACCCTTTTACCGACAGTCCCAAGCCAGACCCAGCCACCATTTTGGTAGTGACCAGCCATTGCCTTCTGCTGGAATTACCCAGCCATATTGATGTTACGGCCTTGCCTTTCTGGTCCGAGCATTCTCTGCCTTCGAGCCGGCTGGCGCCAATAGAAGCGATAAAATCGGGTTTCACGGCCGAGCAACTGCGTATATGGCGTGAGAACGGTCTATCGGTGAGCCTGGCCCCGACAAGCGATTGGAAGACTTTTGTGGACGGTCTTGATCAGGCCGGCGCAACCCATCCGTTCGGTTCCGACAAAACCGCCATCTTTCAGTATCCACGCCAGTTTTATGTTATCTCTACAAATTGGATCGAGCAGTCGGAATCGGTGTTCGTAACCGATTCGGCAAATGGTTTTCTTCGTGGCGATACACTTACGAGTGGTGATTGTTTTTTTCGACTCAGTTGTATGCCTTCGGAGGGGAAAGAGCCGACCGATTCAACGTATATCGAGATCACACCTGTCTGGCGAAGCGCCACACCTGAGCTGAAATTGGCCGAAAACCAACCAGGATTTAACAGATATAACCCGGAAATCGTCTTTGATCGGGTCACAATCAGCGGAATATTACAAAACGGTTATTTCTTCGCAGTCACCTCCATGGGAGACGCCGGAAAAAACGAAAGCTTAGGACAACTCTTCCTGAACCATCTGGCAGGCGGAGAAAATTATCAGTTCGTACTGCTGATCGCCCCCCAGGTGCAGACTGCTACCGAAATCAAAGCGAAAAAAAATTAGGCCTCTAAAAAATAACCTGAAATTGCAGCTTGAATAGGATACTTGGTTTTTGAGCACAGAAGGCAACAGACAATCGCCCAGCCCGGACGGCAATGTTCAGCATGAATACTATCGTTATTTGTGTAACTGCTCCAGTTTTGCTGTTGTCGGTGCGGACTGCCAGGGCATCATTGTCAGTTGTAACCGCGCCGCGGAAATGCTTTTCAATGCCACATCCTCACAAATGCTGGGCCGACACATTGAATTGATTGTACCGGAAGCTCAACGTCAAACCCTGAATAATGCCATCGAACGAGTGCTTACCCAACGACAGGTCAGTGAGTTTGAGGCCAATCATCGTGACGAACACGGCGAATCGATGACGTTGTCGGTGGAGATTGTTCCCGTACTTGACAATCAGGATCAACTTATAGGGACCGCCGCATGGGCGCGGGACATTACCAAAAGGAAAGGCCTGCAGAGACAGTTGGTGCAGGCCGAAAAAATGGCATCTTTAGGTACGCTGGCTTCGGGAGTGGCTCATCATTTCAATAATATTATTGCCGGCGTAGCCACGTATGTTGACTATGCCCTCCACAGCAACAATCGCGAGGCGGCCAATCGCGCCCTGCAAATGACCGCCGAGGCAGCCGGTCGCATCAGTCAGATCACCTTTTCGCTGCTGACCTTTGCCGAAAAAGACATGCGCCAGTTTGATCTGTCAGACCTGACCGAGGTGATCCTCACCTTTGCCCACCTGATGCAAAAACCGCTTTCCGAGAAAAACATCTCGCTGGAATTACATCTCCAGGCGGTGCCTATATACGAGGTTCCTACCTCACAGCTTCTCCAGGCGCTGGGCAACCTCATCGACAATGCACAGAACGCTCTGCTGGACGGTGGTACGGTCACCATCGATTTACATACGGACAATGATAATTTGGTTCTGTGCGTAAGTGACACGGGCCACGGTATCGCGCCAGAGAATTTGCCACGCATTTTTGAGCCGTTTTTCACCACTCGCGGAACTTTCGCCGGAGGCGACCATCCCAGCCACGGTCTGGGACTGGCTGTCGTTCACGGCATCGTCGGAGAGCTTGGCGGAACCATCAACGTAAAAAGTCAGCCATCACACGGCACAACCTTCACTATACGTCTTCCCCCCAAAAAAAAATAACGGATAAATCCATCACAGCGTAGGCAGTAGTTCGAGCAGAAAACCCCATACCTTATCCACCGACTGAATATTAACCCGTTCACGAGGGCTGTGTGCGTTGTCAATAGTGGGGCCGAACGAAACCATATCCATATCTTCGAACATGCTGCCGATAATACTGCATTCCAGACCGGCATGAATGTTCTCCACCCGCGGCTCTTCACCATAGAGCTGAGCGTAGATATTCCTGCAATGCCCCAGCAGGGGCGAGTCCATCCGTGGTTCCCATGCGGGATATTTCCCGGAATTCTGTACCCGGGCGCCGGCCAGACGCGCCAAGGCGTTGATCTTGCCGGTCAGAGATTGCAGAGACGATTCCAGCGAACTACGCTGCGATGTGGTTATTCGCAGGGTGTTCTGATCGCTGAGAGTCTCGACCACGGCAAGGTTGTTGGAGGTCTCGACCATCGAGTCGAATTCCAGGGAATTCCTGTAAACTCCATGCGGCACAGCGGTCAGCAAATTGACAACTCTTTCGCTGACAGTCTTAAGCCACATTTGCTCGCACTGGCAACCATCAGCCACATCCAATTCGATCTTGATATCGAGATCGGTAGCGGAAAACTCCCTGCTCAGCAAAACTACCAACTTGTCAAGGGTCTGACGGGCCTGATCCAGATCGGACGGATCGAAACAGATCGTCGCCTGCCCGTCACGAGGAATGGCGTTGTGAGCCGTGCCACCCTGAATCCTGACAATGCCGAGTTCGAACCTATCCTTGAGAGCACAGACGGCACGGGTAAGCAGTGCAATGGCGTTAGCACGCTGTTCATGAATACTGATACCCGAATGGCCCCCCGCCAGACCGGAAACCTTCAGCACATAACAGCCAAACGAAGCGGGCGCCCGCTGCCATTCCAGTTCCATTTCAATGTCAGTTTGTTCGCCGCCGGCACAACCCACAATAAAAACATCGTGTTCCGTATCCAGGTTGATCAGACGTCGGCCGGTTATAAAATCCCTTTCCAGAGAGTTGACGCCGTTGAGTCCGGTCTCTTCATCGACAGTAAAAAGCAGTTCCAGCCTGGGATGAGCCAGACCTTTTTCCAGCACAAGAGCCATAGCCATGGAAATCCCCAGGCCATTGTCCGCTCCTAATGTGGTGTTGTCGGCGTAAACCCAGCCGTCTTTCTCGACCATCGTGATCGCATCTTTACTGAAGTCATGGTCAGATTCGGGAGTTTTTTCGCAAACCATATCCGTATGGTTTTGAATTATCACGCACGGAGAGTCTTCATAGCCCTCGGTAGCCGGTAGTTCCATGACCACATTGCCCGCCGCATCCTCACGATAATCGAGCTTGTTGTCACGGGCGAACCGCCCAAGCCATTGACAAACCTGCTCTTCCTGCCTCGACGGCCGGGGAATACGACAAAGGTGACTGAAAATCGACCAAACCGTTTGAGCTTTTGCATTGCTTAGTTCCAAAATAATTACTCCATGAATTTAGGGAGCCTCTAAAAATTGCTTTTGTCACGAGAACGAGCGAAATTTTCGTCAGCGAGGCAGAGGTCAAAAATCGCCGCAGGCATAGTTGAAACTATGTTGAGGACGATTTTTGGCCGATAACGATGCTGACGGAAATTGCAGCCGTTCGTAGTAAAAATGAATTTTTAGAGGTTCCCTTTACTTTTACCTGAGAAACAGCATTTCTGCATAAGTAGCCAGCGGCCACAGATCGGCATCGACCACCATTTCCAGTTTGTCCGCCGTCTGGCGTACCGCCTCCATGGCGGGGATAACGTCCTGGCGGTATGCGCCGGCTTGTTTGGAAACGTTTCCCTTAATAGTGCAGGCCTGGGCCACTGCCTCTTCGAGAGCGCCAACATCGCTGTACAGTGAATTGACAAGATCGCAAAGCTCATCAAGCATTTTGTGGAACGCACCAGCATCGCCGCCGGCATCACCAACAGCACGAACAACCTCGCCCAAACGGCCGGAATAAATCGCCGACGCGGGAAGAATCTGACGTTTGGCAATATCCAGCATGGTGCAAGCCTCGATATTGATAGACATACTGTAAGCTTCGAGGAGAATATCGATTCGCGCCTGCAACTCGGTTCTGCTTAGAACTTCGTGCCTCTCGAAGAGCTGTACGTTTTGTTCTTCCATAGCTGAATCAAGGGCTTCGACGGTTGAGCCTATGTTCGGCAAACCGCGTTTTTGGGCCTCCTCGACCCATTGCCCGGAGTAGTTGTCACCATTGAATACTATGTGCCGGTGCTCCTTGGCGATTCTCTGGAGAATCTTCTGAACTGTCGCTTCGAGATCGCCGTCTTTTTCCAGTTCGTCGGCGATCTCAGCCAGGGCGTCCGCGACAATGGTATTGAGCACAAAATTAGGACCGGAGGTTGACTGTGAAGAACCGACCATACGAAACTCGAACCGATTGCCGGTAAAGGCAAACGGAGAGGTACGGTTACGATCCGTGCAGTCTTTCGGAAGAGACTGCATGGTTGAAACTCCAAACTTGAGTTCACCGCTGGGCTTGGACGACCTGGCCGGACCCTCGGCAAGCTGATCGAAAATGTCGGTCAGTTGCTCGCCCAAAAATATCGAAATTATGGCCGGCGGCGCCTCGTGGGCGCCAAGGCGGTGCTCATTACCGGCGTTGGCTACGCTGGCACGCAGCAGCTTGGAGTACTTGTCCACCGCCCGAACAATAGCGCAAAGCATAATCATAAAAACCATGTTATCATGCGGCGTTTTGCCGGGATCGAGCAGGTTTATACCGTCGTCGGTGACCATGCTCCAGTTAACGTGCTTGCCGGAACCGTTAACGCCGGCAAAGGGCTTCTCGTGCAACAGGCAGACAAAACCATTTCGCAGAGCAACCTTATCCAGCGTCTCCATGGTCAACTGGTTATGGTCGGCGGCAACGTTAACCGTTGCGAAAACCGGCGCAATCTCATATTGACCTGGCGCAACCTCGTTATGCTGCGTCTTGGCGGAAACGCCCAGCTTCCACAGCTCCTTGTTTACCTCGTTCATAAACGAGGCCACACGTTCGTGCATCGTACCAAAATAGTGATCGTCCATCTCCTGGCCGCGAGGAGGTGCCGCGCCAAAAAGAGTCCGACCCGTCAAAAGCAAATCAAGGCGGTTCCGACAGGAAGAACGCTCGATCAGAAAGTACTCCTGTTCGGCGCCCAGGGTGGGGGTAACGCGACGAGAAATAGTATTGCCAAGTTTACGCAGAACACGCAACGCCTGCCTGCTCAGAGCGTCCATCGAACGCAGCAACGGTGTCTTCTTATCCAGTGCCGCGCCGGTATAGGAACAGAACGCACTGGGTATATAAAGCGTAATATTTTTGCCGTTTTCTTTGACGAACACCGGCGAAGTGCAGTCCCAGGCGGTATAGCCCCGGGCCTCGAAGGTTACCCGAAGACCGCCGGATGGAAACGAGGACGCGTCAGGTTCTCCCTGGATCAGCTCCTTACCGCTGAACTCCATGACAATCCCGCCCTCCGAGGTCGGAGAGATAAAGGCATCATGTTTCTCAGCGGTCCGGCCGGTCATCGGCTGGAACCAGTGACAATAGTGCGTAGCCCCCTTTTCAATGGCCCAATCTTTTATTGCATTGGCAATGATATCGGCCATAGCCGGGTCCAACGGTTGATTACCGGCGATAATCTGCCTGAGCGATTCGAAAACATTCTTGGGAAGCCGCTCACGCATGGCCTTCTCATTGAACACATTTGAACCAAACATTGCCGCTACCGGGTCGCAGGATTCAGACATATCAGCCATCTCCTATTTAACCACAAAGGAAAAAATCTTAAAAAAGTAAGCTTTGACGTTGGCGCCAGCCTTGACTCAAAGCAAACGAAGTATAACCTAATTCCACGCCCACATCCATAAAAACTCCCGATGATCTGCCAAAATCTCAGATATCCTACAAATTCGACAATCGCTTGACAGAAACCAATAGACTGGTTATACTCATTGGGTTCTCCAAATCACAACGGCAAAACTGGCTTAAACAGCACCCACAGGCTCTATACTATGAAAATCCCACTTTTTTGCACGGATTTACCTGGGAAATCCGGGTTGAGACTATTCTTTCACTGCAGCATCGCCTTTGTAATTCAGGTTATGATCCAAGCGGTATGTTGCCCCGACCTCGGTGTTCGATTCCCAGGTATTGTGCCCGTACATGACCCGGCACGGTTGACCGGACTTGGAACGAATCACAGCCATGGTCAATCGACCGTCCTTCCAGGTTACGTCCACTTCGAATCCACCGCGTGCGCATAGCCCTGTGACAGCGCCTGTGGACCAGGCTAAGGGCAGCGCAGGCAACAAATGGATTTGGCCCGCGTGACTTTGCACCAGCATTTCGCAGTAACCGGCTGTCGCACCGAAGTTACCGTCTATCTGGAAGGGGGGATGTGAATCGAACATGTTCGAATAGACTCCTCCACCACGCTGGCCGTAGATTGTCTCCGTCTCGCTGACAAGGGTCAACAGGCTCCGCAGCAGTTTATAAGCTCGATCGCCGTCCCCAAGTCTGGCCCAGAAATTAATCTTCCAGGCACGACTCCATCCGGTGCTTTCATCCCCGCGAGCATCCAAAGAAACGCGGGCCGTCTCGGCCAGTGTCGGTGTGGTCGCCACGGTAATCTGGCGGCCGGGATACAGGGCGAATAGGTGTGAGATATGGCGATGGTTATCCTTTGGATCGTCACGGTCAGGTTCCCACTCCTGCAACTGTCCCCAGCGCCCAATCTTTGGTTTTAAGAGACTGTCCCGCAGAGCAATGATATGATCTCGGAATTCCTGATCGTCACCCAGCGCCTCAGCCGCCTCGATGGTGTTGGTGAACAGATCGTAAACGATCTCCTGATCGTAAGTAACGCCCTCTTCTTCGGGTCCGTGCTCCGGTGACCAGCCATCCGGTGTGACAAGCGTGCCGTCGGGCCGTCGTTTCAGGTGGTCCTCCCAGAACTGGCAGACTTCTTTGAGTACGGGATAGGCAGTCCTGCGGAGGTATTCCTTATCACAACCAAAAGCAAAATGTTCCCATAAGTGCTGCGCATACCAGGCGCTGCCGGGTGGATTCCACTTCCAGAATGAAATGCCGCAGGCGTTGTTCATCGTCTGGACTGTCCAGCCACGAACGTTGCCATAATGCTTCCGTGTGTTTATAGCACTGACTTCGCGAATGCTTTGAACGTAATCAATTAACGGAACGTGACATTCCGCGAGGTTGGCGGACTCAGCGGGCCAATAGTTCATCTCAAGGTTGATGTTCGAGTGATAGTCACAGGCCCAGGCAGGTTGGTTGCTCTCGTTCCAGACGCCCTGAAGATTGGCGGGCAAAGAACCGCCACGAGAACAACTGATAAGGAGATACCGGCCAAACTGGCAGAACAGGGCCTCAAGTTCTGGATCTACTGCATGGTTCTTGGTATAGTTCTCCAGGCGTTCCCGCGTGTTCTTGGCAAGCAACTCTGGAGCGGTGGTCCCCAAATTGAGAGAAAAACGGCGGAAAAGCGACTGGTAATTCCTCACATGTTCCGTCAGAAGAGTCTTCACGCCGTGTCTGGCAGCAGAATCGATCCGTTCTGTTACAGCCCCGTGAGGATGCTCGCCTAGCCACTGTTGCGTGTGATCCTGCACAAAGTTCGTGCCCGCACCGAGAATTAAGGTCACACTATCGCAATTGTGGAAGCTCAGACTGGCTGATGGCAACGCTATCTTCCATGGATTCTCGGGGGCGCAATCCGACCCAGACGGCGCCGCATCGCCATGCTTAACCTCCACCTCTCCCCCTTGATTCAACACTCGCAACTGGGCTTCGTATTCGAAACCATTTTCCAGCCTGCCCACCGAACGAAGCCTATTCTCTGCAGCGGTGATCTCAGCACCGTGCATATCTGTGAGCCAGATACGCCCCGAATAAGCGGCGGGTTTGTCCGCGGTTATATGCATGACAATAACTCCGGCGGGATTACTGGCGTATGTGATCCGGTGATAACGCACCCCATTGTATTCATAAACCACACGATGAACCGCCCGATCGATATCAAGTTCACGTCGGTAATCGGTCACCTTAGCCAGGTCGTGACCGAAATAGATGAGGATATCACCAAACGCCTGATACGCTCCCAAATTATCTTCGCCCGTGTCTTGCGCAGGGTCCAGACGATCTCCGCTCCAAAGACTAATCTCGTTGAATTGAACCCTCTCGATATCCGTACCGCCGAAGAGCATCGCGCCCAGCGGACCATTGCCAATGGGTAAGGCTTCTGTCATCCATGATTTTGCCGGTTGATCATACCAAAGACTTAATTCCCCAGATGCTTCGATCTGGACATCCTTTTCCCCCAACGGGTTCTGCCTATTCCCTGACGCGTCCGCACCGATGGCCGGTATTATCAGGGAGATCACGCTTATCGACACACACACACATTTCAATAAAGCACCTCTGTTCATAGCCTGGTTACCTTTCAGTATCTCCGTAATTGCATTGTCCAAATCAGAACAACAAAAATGGCTTAAACAGCATCCACAGGCCCTATGCTATCAAAATCTTACTTTTTTGCACGGTCAAAAAAACTACAAACGCCGGGCAAACATTGACTGCTATAACCACTTTGTTTACAAAATGTTACGCACCCTGACCATCGGCGGCGTTTGGCCGGGGAAAAAGCGGCATCGACGCCAGAGTGATATGGTTGCAATTTAGACGCTTGCGTCAATCTTTATGATTTGCCAAAGGAGATGTCTAATGAAGGCCAATCGTAGAAAATTCTCGGCCCAACAGAAAGTTCAGATTTTACGCCAACACCTGGTGGAAAAGGTGCCTATCTCAGTAATTGAACCATCGACAAGAATAGTATCGGCTGGCCAAACGGAAGTAGGCTCTGTCCAGGTACAACCTGCCAGGGATAACCAGTTGAAGGCGACGAATTGTCGTGGGGGTGGTGGCCTTGTCTCCACCATCCCATTATCTCAATCACAAAAGACAATTCCAAGCCTTCCCATGCCTAAAAAAACGGTTCCTCATAAGAATCTGTACAGAACACGAGGCTAAGAACTGCTGT
>CAZICK010000086.1:0-16515 GCA_964537505.1 uncultured Pirellulales bacterium | reverse complement strand
ACCCATTTTGCCATCCCGGAGGGCAAATTTCTACCTACAAACGTGACATGCACCCGCCTGTTACGCGGAAATGGATTTTTATCGACAAATGTTTCGCTAACGTATAAAATTACCGGTCTTGGCTCCAAAGGCCCTGTTCTGACTTTGCGTATAAGCAATACACAAGAAAAAGTGCGACACATAGAGCCGCGTAAGCGAAATCGCACTCTTAGTTCTTAACTGGATTAAACGATTGCTGTTCGTACCTATAGTTCCTTAGCCAGTCGCTTTATGTACTCCCGCATATTCTCAGCCATATCGGGCCGTCGCAGGGCAAACTCGATGTTGGTTCGGACAAATCCTTCTTTATTGCCTATATCGCAACGCCTGCCCTCAAGTACCAGACCGTACATTTTTCTTTGCCGAACCATCATCCGCATCGCATCGGTAAGTTGTATCTCACCCGCCTTGTCTGGCTCGGTTCGGCCGAGGTACTCGAAAATCTCCGGCGTTAAAATATATCGGCTGGCAATGGCCAGATTCGACGGCGCCTCATCAATACCTGGTTTCTCCACGAAATCCTTAACCAGATAAAGCCCCGGCTCGATTTCTTTGCCGTCTATTACCCCGTATCGACTTACACGCTCACGCTGAACCTTTTCGAGCAGCACCATCGGTTCCTGATACCGCTCGAACACCTCCAGCAACTGCCTGACCGGTGGTTTGGACGCCTCCATTATCGTATCGCCCAACAGCACCACAAATGGTTCGTCGTTGACGTGATGGCGTGCACAATAGACCGCATCGCCCAGACCATTCAATTCTTTCTGCCACACAAAATGAATATCCGCCAATTCCGAAATCTGCCGCATTGCTTTGAGTTCTGTCTCTTTGCCTTTGGCCCGCAGTTGTGCTTCCAGTTGAAAGCTGCGGTCGAAATGCTCCTCGATCGAACGCTTACCTTTGCCGATCACCATCAGAATATCGGTAATTCCCGCCGAAACCGCTTCTTCGACCACATACTGGATCACGGGCGTATCTACGATCGGCAGCATTTCCTTCGGCTGCGACTTCGTCGCCGGCAGAAAACGTGTTCCAAAACCCGCAGCCGGAATAACAGCCTTGCGGATCATGCACTTCCCTTTCGTTTGCCGTTGACGATCGTCGGTTTGATTACCTTGATATTCAGTTGGCCCAGTTTCTTTTTGAGCTTACTATACATCTGCTGATTGTCGTAAGTACCCACGATCGCGCCACCGGAACCGGTAAACTTGGCGCTGGCGCCCACGGAACGGGCCGCCTCCACCATCTTAAGGTTTTCCTGGCTTATTTGATATATTTTTTTACGCCTGTCGAAATTGGCATTCAGCAGAGAACCTGTCTTCGCGGTTTCTCCTTTCAACAAACACTGTTTGACTTTGTCGGCAAGCCCCGCCCAATATCGCATCGCACTGGTCACTTCACGATCTCCACGGTCGAACCGCTCACGAATATTATTGTGAAATACCTCAGTCGGTTCGCTCAGATCGTCGCGATACGCCACATACAAAAGCGGAAGACATTTCGGGTCCATCTCTTCGTAACGCCCGTAACCCTGCTTGTCCATGATCTCCTTGGAAAAATCCATATATACCAGTCCCTCATACACCTGAATCACACGGTCCTGCAGACCGGCTCTGATATTTAGCTCGTCCGTCTCGGCAGAGAGAATCAGATTGGCCTGAATGTATTTGGCTATGCTCACGCCATAGAACGCCATCAACGCCCGCAAACACGCCGTGATAATCGCACTGGACCCGGCCAGACCAACCCCATGGGGAATATCCGAATGATACCGGATCGTAAAGTTCTTATCGTGCAGCTCGATCTGGTTTCCCCGGCAGTAATCATAAAAACGCTTGATCGTCGCCTTGAGCAGACGGACTCCACCATAGTAGCCATGCAATACCACATCGTTTACCAGACCGCCGATACTTGTAAATCTCGACTTGTCCTTTTCGCTCGATAGAATCTCCAACTCCGGCGTTTCGTACAGCACCACTTCCGCACAAAAATTATTAAATGCGAACGAAATCGTTTTGCCGAAATATCCGTCGGAAGGATTGCCGATCAAACCTGCTCGGGGATATGATTTTGCTCGAATAATCATCTGTCACCTGTTCAGGAACCTCTGCCAATACTGTGATATTCGATTCCCTGTTTCTTCACATAATTGGGATCGTACAGATTACGACCGTCGAAAATGACCGGCTGTTTCAGCTTCTGTCCGATCAACTCGAAATCGGGTGTACGAAATTCCTGCCATTCTGTAAAAACCACCAGGGCGTCGGCCCCGTCAAGTACATCATAACTGTTCGCAGCCGTCTCAATGCGACCGTTCAGTTCGGTCTCGGCCGCCCGGATTGCTTCCGGGTCGTACGCTTTTATTTTCATACCCGCATCGAGAAACTTTTTAATACATCGGATCGCCGGCGATTCACGAATGTCATCTGTTCTCGCTTTGAACGCCAAACCCCAGACAGCAAGCGTTGTTGTCCCTGCCCGATCTCCGAAGTAATCCAATATCCGCTGGGCAAATCGGTCCTGCTGAGTATAGTTTGCCTGCTGTACCGACTTGGCAATACTCATGGGACAGCCCTGCTGATCACCCATCTGTATAAGAGCCTGCACGTCTTTGGGAAAACAACTGCCGCCATAACCCACTCCGGCAAACAGAAAAGCATTACCGATCCGCAAGTCACTGCCCACCCCGGCTCTTACTGACTCGATATCGGCGCCGAACTTCTCGCACAACCCGGAAATCTCGTTCATAAAAGAAATACGCGCCGCCAACATCGTATTGGCCACATACTTGGCCATCTCCGCCGAAGCGGGGTCCATAAATAGTATGCGACTGCTCTTACGCATAAACGGCGCATAAAGTTGTTTCATAATCTCCATGACCGCCGGATTAGTGGTACCGATGATCACCCGGTCCGGCTTCATAAAATCGTCCACGGCTGAGCCTTCTTTGAGAAACTCGGGATTGCTCACATAATCGAACGGATGCTCCGTCTTGTCCGCCATAACTTCGATGACCTTCCGATGCGTGCCCACTGGCACGGTGCTCTTGGTAACGACGATTCGATAGCCGTCCATCGCCTCGGCGACAGCCTCGGCAACCCCAAGCGCCGCTGATATATCCGCCGAACCGTCTTTAGCCGGGGGAGTACCCACCGCCAAAAAAATCACCAGTGAATTCTTTACTCCCTCTTCCAGATCAGTCGTAAAAATCAGTCTCCCCGCCGCTTCGTTGTGCTGAACAATCTCCGTCAGACCAGGTTCATAAATAGGTATCTTGCCTTTCTTGAGATCGTCTATTTTCTTCCTGTCATTGTCCACACATACGACATGGTTGCCACCTTCCGCCAGGCAAGCAGCCGCCACCAAACCTACATAGCCGACACCTACCACTGAAACTCTCATTTACGAATTCCCTTCAAATGTTACGATTGGCTCTGCCGGGTATAATGACCCATTGGGTATAATTTTGCGTGCAGGCAGCACACAGGAAAAAGTGCTAAATCGCACTGTTGGAATACCACGGACAAAAAGAACTTGTTTTCTATATAAAACGGTAAACTGTGCAAAAACTAGTCCAGATGATATTCCAGCCAATGCACAGCCATCACCCCAAAATCATCCAGATCCACATCACCGTCAGGCTCAAAATCCGATCCCTGACAGTAGTTATTGTCCGGCCCGCAATCCTGACGCAGCCAGTTCTCGGCGAATTCCGTAAAATCAAAAACATCAACAGAGCAATCGCCGTTAAAATCACCAACAACCGGGCCGTCACAAACGGGATCGATAACACTTTCTATCCAATTGGCATAAGAACTAATACGTACCGCAACCAGGTAGTCCGGATACAAAACATCAGGATCGGTATTTTTACGAAACCAGGAGCTTGAATCAATTGGTTCCTCGCCAACGTGTGCCACGCCTCTGGATAACCCGGCCACCTTCCAGAAACCGCCCGATTCAATAAACCACCCACCGCCGGAATCGTATTCCGCCGTTATTCCTTCATAAATTGTAGAATCGCCCTCATTCAAACCGTCAAAGTCACCATAAATGTAGAGAGAATCTGTGTCGTTGACCTTATTGGTACACCAGTGTAAAGTGGTATTCCCGGAACCATCCCACCGGTAACCATAAACATTCCCGGAACCGACCGGATAGTCGAGCGGCTCACCTCTGCCTTTGCCGTAACCGCCAAGCACCGTATTTTCCCCTGCCTCAATCCTCCTGTCATACATAGCAACATAATCAGAAAGGTTGGCACTGTGCAGTTTTACCACACGCAAATCCACTTCTTCTTCAGGGTGCCCTTCAATCCAGTCGATGGTATAGGTTATCCCCTCGATAATTACCAGTGACTGTTCATCTCCTAACTGATGCTTGGTGGTTATCACATAGTTCGGCGACACCACCACACACGAGCCGTTACCCTTTACTCCTACTCCATCTCTGATCCACCGGCCAATTACCGCGTCATTGGGCCTGTCTGTCCAGGTGACAAGGTTCGGCTCAGCTTCCGGATGCCAGACAATACCCAAAGCACTACCACTCGTCAAAAAAATATCCGCTGCAACGGCCAGCATCACCAACCATGACAGATCTTTTGCCCTGTTTGTTTTCTCCACCTTTGTCGTCTCACAAAACCTCTGATGACGGGGCTACTCTAATTAACTGAACCCGGCATTATACCCATACTGAATGAAAATGTCAAGTACCAAAAATTGTATTTATACTCATAACGATTCTGTTAACTTTCGCAGTTTTTTTAACCCAATTTCCATCCAACAGGGCCTGTTATGCGAAAATGGATTTTTATATGCTTTCGATAAATGTTCCGCTAACGTATAAAATTATCGGTTTTGGTCCCAAAAGGCCCTGTTCTGATGTTGCGTATAAGCAACACACAAGAAAAAGTGCGAACTCGCACATTCTGTTTCCCCGTTTTATTATTACTCAAACTGACCTCAGATCAACTCATGCCCCCATACCTCTTCCATCTTCCTACCCTCTAGTGCCTCATGCCTAGTGCCTCGTGCCTTCTTCCCCTTATTTTTGAACCACACGCCAGACGCTCCCGGCCGGTTCAAATTCATATTGCTCAAGCAAAAACGACGGACAATAACCCACCGCCGGCGAAACCACATATACACCCCTGTCCGACAATAAATCAGTTATGGTCGTTTCGTCGAACCTTGGAGCACCCATGCTGCCGACAAAATCGGATACGACCCAAACAGTTGTCCCTTGCTTTTGCACTTCCTGCGCATACAGAAGTGCGTACACCGTTGTATTATCAGCGTATATAATCGCGTCATCCTCCATCACAGCAAATGTCTCACGGGCAAATCGCCCCGGTCCGTCGTATCCACTCTTCCACGGCTGCAGGAACCACTGGTACTCATCTCGGTAAGGAATCTTTCTTTTGGTACCGATATTCACTTGCAGCTTCTTAGCTAACGACGGGGCCGCCGCATAAACCCCCACCGGCAGCAAAGCAAATATCAATATCAAAACCACAAAAAACCTGGATCGCTCTTTTGTCATGAGAAAATGAGCGCCCAGTCCGATTAACACCGACGCCATACAGTAGAACGGCATGAAAAAGGCATATCTGTCCGGTACGGTATATCGAAAAGCAAACACAAAAAACAATACCAGCAACCCTAACAGTACATGGGCAAAAGCCCGGCTCGGAGCTGTTTTGTAGATTGCATACAGCCCGCCGAAAAACAGCAAAACGTTAGGCGTAGGAAAATTAAGCCCCAAAAACATCATATTTTCTTTAACGATTTTCAAGGTAATGGCGGTATTAAGAACCTGATGTTGATAACCTCGGCCGAAAACCGCCGAAGCCAACGTACCGGCCAGATCACCGTTACGCACGATATCTCTTACGATCAGGTATTCATAGGGCAAAGCGCCCGCTATCCAGAATGCGACTATAATACCAAAATGGCCAAATCGGATCTTCTTCTGCAGCAAAAGCCCGCCTACGAAAAACACATAACATACGAACGCTAAAGACGCCCATAGATGGTTGGCCACAGCCAAACCGTTAAGCAGTCCCAACGCGTACAAGTAACCGATACGCCCGCCTCGGCAATACTGCAAAAGCACCACCAATTCTGCCAGGAACAAAGCCGAATGCAACGTATAAACTTCAGCGATGCACGCATGTTGCCAGTGCGCCCAGGACAGACCCAGCGTAATAGCGGCCACCACCGCCGGCAGATTCCGACCCAGCCACAACCGCAGCAGCAGAAACAGGTTCGCCACCGCCGCCGCCGCCGCCAAAGCCGAAATCAAATTCACCCGGTACGCAAACTCGCCTATCGGTATATGTTTGAAGACGACTCCGATAATATGATAAAGCGGATGAGCCAGCGCTAGACCTAATTCGCCTTCGATATCGTTGTGCCATACGCGATATTGGAACATCCCGCTGTCTTGCCACAATGCCCCGGGCGCACAGCTAACCACATAAAGTGCTCCCGCTGCGAAAAACACAACAATATAGCTCAGGAATATCCTGTTTCCGACGGGATTATACATCAAGGTTTTGCAAAACCTCAACGCGGCATTTTTGTCGCAGCCGAGTTTTTCAGCGCCAACGGACGAAAATATCCTATCACTTTCGGCAACCCCTTAGCCAAACTAACCGAGGGATGCCAGTCCAGTTTAGTTCGGGCCAGCGTAATGTCCGGCTGCCGTCGGACGGGATCATCCCGAGGCAGCGGCTTATAGACTATCTCTGAAGAAGAACCTGTCAGCTTAATAATTAATTCAGCGATCTCTTTTATGCTGCGCTCCTCGGGATTGCCCAGATTGACCGGTCCGATGATCTCGTCCTGTTCCATCAGACGGATCAAACCATCCACCATATCGTCAATGTAACAGAAAGAGCGGGTCTGAGAACCGTCGCCAAAAATCGTGACATCTTCACCACGCAGTGCCTGAACAATAAAATTGCTTACCACACGCCCATCGTCAGGGCACATCCTCGGCCCGTATGTATTGAAAATCCGGGCAATGCGAATATCCACGTTATTTTCCCGATGATAGTCGAACATTACCGTTTCCGCCACACGCTTGCCTTCGTCATAACAACTACGCGTACCGATCGGATTGACATTGCCCCAATAGTTTTCTGTCTGAGGATGTTCCACCGGATCGCCATATACTTCCGAGGTCGAAGCCTGCAGCACTCGGGCATTTATTTCCTTGGCTTCATTGAGTGCGTTGATTATACCCTGAACCGAAGTCAGCACCGTTCGCACCGGGCTACGCTGATAATGGATAGGAGAGGCCGGACAAGCCAGATTATAAATCTGATCCACCTCCAGTCGGTACGGCTCGGTCACATCGTGACGATATACTTCCAGATTATCGTCATGCAGAAGATGGCGAATATTATCCTTACTACCGGTATGGTAATTATCAAAAATAATAACAGAGTTGCCTTTTTTGAGCAGTCGCTCCGTCAAATGGCTGCCGATAAAACCGGCTCCTCCTGTAATCAGTATTCGCATCGAAACCTCTCTTCACATAAGCCAAAATCAAAATAAAAACCAGCGGGAATCCTGGCCCATATTGCCTTCTTTTCCTGCCAGTCACATTGTATCCTCTCCACCGAGGCGGTCAACCTCAGTGAACTTTGACTTGGTGCCTCGAATACCACCAAATAGGCAGACTCCGTCCCCGTCGGGAGCCAACCCAGTTGTCATATAACTACCTATATAACAACCACTTATAGTGTTTCGTCCCTGGAACCCTACGGACGCCTCCATCGATCAGTCAATCGGTTCGAGCATCTCGGCATCGATTTCCACCGCTGCCGCCTGACCCAATATATCCACTTGCAGCAGGATACGGGTCAGATTCTTCTTTCGCTCCACAATACCTTCACAACCCATTAGGGGACCGGCAATTACACGACAGCGATTGCCGGTTTTGAGGTATGGTTGTGGATCGATGGGCAGACCACTCTTTAACGCACAATAAATGCTGGTCAACTCACGCACCAGATTCGATTGATCCGCCACCTCTATGACATGCGCTATTCGATTGGTAGTCAATGCCTGATGACGTTGCTCAAGCTCCCCGCAAAAAAACAGGTACCCAGTAAATAACGGCAATAATGACTTATAGGTTCTTTGTTTACGTCTCGTTACCTTCTCGCTCAACGGCAGAAAATACGGAGTCTGCCAATGATACAGCGACCAGGCCAGAGCTTTTTCGTTTCGGCTTTTCGTATGGGCCACCCACCACCGACCCGCCAGTTCCTCTTCAAACGCATCTTCAGGGTGAAGTATTGGAGGATTTTCAGATGACTTCAGCATAAAACCTTCCTTGGACACCTTCAATTGTTCGTATTATTGTAGCAAAAAAAGCAGTAACTTCATTAGTGACAGTATTATACTATCGGCAATACTGCCCCGGAGATTGACCCCGGTTTTGCCAATTAACGTGTCATCCTGTGCTAATAACCGACTGTCCTGATACCAAAAAACCAATCCCAAAACCAATTATCGGCCCTGTTATCTAAACGTCAAGTGATATTACGCCTTGCCCACATCGGCGGTTCCACTATATCAATGCTGAAAACGGCTTTATGCTTGAATCATCCTCTCAGGTAAGGCAAAATACCACTATGAGTAAACCATCGGATTTCGCCAAAATTCTTCCAGGCATTTTTGCTGTCCTGATGGCAAACACGTTATCCATTGTAATAACTGCACTTATCGCAATATCGATTCGCCTGACCGGAGCAAATTGCCCAGAATATCGCCTGTTCCCAGATTCTCTTTAAGTTTATGTGTGGTATTGCCGGAATAATTAGTTTTGACAGTTCCAAACCGATCACCACGGACGAACTGCAACGAATGGCCGCGGCCTTGGTTCACCGCGGGCCTGACGAATCCGGTATCTACCTCGATAGCCGGACCGGCCATTGTGGACTGGCACATCGACGACTTTCGATCATCGACCTGGCCGGCGGCCAACAGCCATTGGCTAACGAGGATCAAACCGTCTGGATATGCTACAACGGCGAATGTTACAATTTCCCACAGCTACGCCGTGATCTCGAAGCTCTCGGGCACAAATTCAAAACCAATTGCGACACCGAGGTTATCGTTCACCTTTATGAGCAGTACGGTTCGCACTGCGTCGATCATATCCGCGGAATGTTCGCTATGGCGATTTGGGACTGCGCCCGTCGCCAACTATTCCTGGCACGTGACCGCATGGGCCAAAAACCGTTTTACTACGGCATGCACCGCGGCCGCTTCATTTTTGCCTCCGAATGCAAAGCCATTTTGCAAATTCACGGCTTCCCCCGTCGCCCGGACCGCCGCGCGATTGGGCAATATCTGCTTCTGCAATACGTACCTTACCCACAAACCGGCTTCGCTGACATCAAACAGTTACCTCCCGCCCACACCCTGACGTTATCCGTTGACAACTTTAATAAACCCACGCCGAGTCGATACTGGTCGATACCGACCGAGCCGACCTTTGAAGGCAGTATCAGCGACGCGGCCGAACAGTTGCGCAGCGAATTAACCGATGCGACAAAAATGCGGATGATCAGTGACGTGCCGTTGGGCGCCTTTTTATCCGGCGGCCTGGACTCCACCATTGTAGTCGGCCTGATGAGCCGACTGGATAGCAACCGCGTTAAAACCTGCTCTATTGGTTTTGAGGAATCGCTTTACAATGAACTGCCTTACGCCCGGCTGGCAGCCAAACGCTTCAACTGCGACCACAGCGAGCGTATGGTTCAACCCAATTGCCTCGAAACCATAGAAAAACTCAGCTATTATTACGATGAGCCTTTTGCCGACTGCTCGGCACTGCCGACCTTTCATTTGTCACACGTAGCACGTGCCAGGGTTACCGTAGCGCTCACCGGGGATGGCGCCGACGAGTGTTTCGGCGGCTATGACCGCTACAAGGCAATGAAAATCTCACAGCAGTTCAACACTGCTCTACTACTCAAATGGCTCGCACGCCAGCGATTTTGGGATCGCTTGACCACCGGTGAACATCGCTCCCGGCTTCGCAATATCAAACGTTTCGTTCAGGCCACGCCTTTGCCGCCCTCACAACGCTACCTCAAATGGTTGGCCGTATTCGATCCCGACATGTTCGCCGCCTTGCTACGCGGCGACGGCTTGACCGCGCCCGGGCAGGACTACCTCGACCGCTATTTCAAAAAAAACAATGCCTTTTCATCCGAACCCGACCGTGTCATGGCTCAGGCCATGCTAGCCGATGGCAATACCTACCTGCCCGGCGACCTTAATACCAAAATCGACCGCGCTTCCATGTCGATCGGACTGGAATTACGCTGCCCGTTTCAGGATCACAAGGTGGTCGAGTTGGCTTATTCGCTGCCTACTTGTTATCGACACAGTGGAAAAACAAGCAAATATGTTTTGCGAAGGGCATGCGCAGACCTGCTGCCCGGAAAAATCAACCGACGGGCAAAAAAGGGGTTCGGCGTACCGGTCGGTCAATGGTTCCGCCGCGAATTGCGACAGATGTTTACCGACACGGTCTTGTCCGCCCGTGCACTCGACCGCGGCTATTTCCAACAACAGGCCATCGAATCGCTTTTGATGGAAAACGACCAAAAACACGACGATCACGGGCATCGTTTATGGTCGCTGCTGATGCTGGAATTATGGCATCGGCGATACATTGACAATGTCCCGACCGTCAAAGACTAACTCTGATGAAGTTGACTTTCGCAGTTTTTTTGACCCAATTTTCATTCAACAGGGCCTGTTACGCAAAAATGGTTTTTTATATTATTTCGATAAATGTTTCGCTAACGTATAAAATTATCAGTCTTGGCTCAAAAGGCCCTGTTCTGACGTTGCATATAAGTAATACACAAGAAAAAGTGCGAAATCGCACATGAACCAATCGAATAACATCCTGGTAGTCTTGCCGAACCCAATGGGTGATGCGATTATGTGCATCCCGGCACTGCGACGCCTGCGACAAAGCCTCCCGCACACGCGTATCACCTATATGGCCAATCCTGTCGTCCGGGCCATACTTGACGGCGTACCTTGGACGGACGATTGGTTGGACTACAACAAAAGCAGGGTTGCACTTTGTCACATGCCGTTGCTTGCGGATTTACGTCGGCACAAATTCGACACCGCCGTTGTAATGCCCAATTCCTTCCGCTCCGCTCTGACGGTTCGTTTGGCAGGTGTCAAAAAACGTATCGGCTACGATCGTGACGGCCGCGGAATATTGCTGACCTGTCCCATACCGGTGCCTCGTCTGCTCGAACGGCGAGCACCAATTTCGATGGGCGATTATTACGGCTTCTTAACTGACAAAGCCATCGAACTCGTGCTCGGCGCCACCGTACCCTCGAATGCCAAAGCGGACAATCGCCTGCAGCTTTTTACCAATGAAAACGATCGGCGAGAAATCGACGAACTGCTCCACCACTGGAGCCTGACCAACGAAAAACGCATGGTAATAATGGTGCCCGGCGGAGCATTTGGCCCCAGCAAATGTTGGCTACCCGAAAGATTCGCGCAATTGGCCGACAAACTAACCGAGCAGCGGTATCGCGTCATCATTTCCTGCGCGCCGAACGACGCCGAACGTCAAATTGCCGAACAAATCACCACACTTGCCGAACGACCTGTTTATAACTTATCTGACAAAGGCATCAGTTTGGGGGGACTTAAGGAACTGATACGACGTTGCTGTTTGATGATCGCCAACGATACCGGCCCATGCCACATCGCCGCCGCGTTTAACGTGCCGATGGTAACAATTTTCGGCCCGACCGACCCACGCTGGACGGTCACAGGCTATGATAAAGAAATCCGGTTGCGTGTCGATGTTGATTGTCCTCCCTGCCAGAAACCAACCTGCTCGCGTGATCACCGCTGCATGACCGAAATCACCGTGGATGATGTGTACGCCGCCGCGAAAAAACAATTATCACCTTCCAGTGCCGCCGCCGCTCAGCAAAACATAAACAATCTTGTTGGCACTTATTATTCCCCGTTCACCGAATCATTTACCACGTTAAGCAGCGGCATCGGCCTCATCCACAAAGACTACCTGCCACTGCTGGAACAACAAAACTTAGCAAGCCTGCACGACGTTTTTGCTTATCAGCATGGCCAAAAACTTACCAAGCCCGGCCTGGGAGCCCGCCAGCGGTTACGACTGGAGCTGCTGCTGAACAAAAACAAAAAAGTGGTCGTTTACCTGAAGCGATATGACTATCCCGGCCCGATCCGGCTGCTCAGGCAATGGCTCAGTCGTCGCAGCCTGGCCGCCGAGGCCGTATACGATTTCATCGCGGCGATCTCTTTAGCAGAAAACAACATACCCGTCGCACGCCCCATAGCTTATGGCACGCAGTCGCATCGGCGGCGCAGTTTTGTAATGTTCGAGGAGTTACCTAACGCCGACGCACTACAACGACTGCTGCCCCAGTGGTCACAAAAGAAAACCGAGTACGACTTGCTCAGAAACAAAAAGAAATTACTCAGCCAGACAGCCCAGCTCGTCCGGCGTTTGCACAACTGCGGTTTTTGCCATCGCGATTTATACCTCGCTCACATATTCCTTGGCCGGGACCGAACCGCCTGCGAACGATTAAGCCTGATCGACCTGCACCGCGTCTTTACCCCGGCGATTCTACGACGCCGCTGGCAGGTAAAAGACCTGGCACAACTGTACTACTCAGCTCGCACATACTTCACTGCTGCCGACGTAATGCGTTTTTTGCTGGAATATTTCCAGTCTGACCGCTTGACAACCAGACAAAAACGGTTTATTCACGCTGTATATCGCAAAACCCAACGCATCGCCGGACACGACCAAAATCGAATCCGAAAGCAGCAAAAGGCACAATAATGAAAATAGCGCTGGTAATAGAACGGTTCAACTTGTTACGTGGCGGACAGGAACGCTCCACATACGAACTGGCCGGCGCCCTGGGCGAACTGAACCTGGATGTCACATTGGTCGCCGCCCGGATCGACCGCCCCGACACCGGCGATCTGCCGTTCAAAACCCGCGAAGTACCGGCCAACGCCTGGACAAGAAGCGGACAACGACGAAATTTCGAACAAAATGTGACCCGCTATTTTGCCGAAAGTGATTACGACATCGTGCACAGTATGATCCCATTGCCAATAGCACACGTCTATCAGCCCCGCAGCGGCAGTATCTTATACAGCGGAAAACGACATGCCGCCTCGTACGAATGTCCACTGATGGCAAACTTCAAGCGGGCAACGTCGATATTGAACCGCGCTCGGCAGGCCTGGATAGCAAACGAGCGAAAACTATCTCAGGCACCCGACGGCCCTGTAGTGGCGGCCCTTAGCAACTACGTAGCCGAACAGTTCAAAACAGAATACGGCTTGCACGAAAATCGAATCCACCTGGTCCGCAACGGGGTACGGATCGATGCTTTCCGCAGTGAAGAAACAAAAGAACAGGGCCGAAGGTTAAGACAATTATTCGACAAAAAAGACGACCTGGCGATTTTTCTGTTCGCAGCCGACGACCCTCGCCGTAAAGGGTTAAGCTGGCTGCTTAAAGCGGCCGCTCAGGCGGCAACCCTACTGACGGAAAACGAACGCGATTTCCGGATCATTGTCATCGGCGGCAAAAATATCCTTCCCTACCGCCGGCAGGTACTGGCAACCACCATCGAAAAGCGGATACTGTTCTTAGGTTCGACACAGCAGATGCCGCCCCTGATGCGAATGTGTGACGCCGTGGTACTGCCGACCTATGACGATCCATGTTCCAGACTGATTATGGAAGGCCTCGCCTCCGGCAAACCGGCAATCACCACCAGATACAATGGAGCAGCCGAATTCCTGGCCGACGGCAAATATGGAATCATCATCGAAAACTGCCCCGACACCACAGCACTTGCCCAGGCCCTGCTGCGACTATGCGACCCCAGCCAGCAACAGAAAATGTCCCAGGCAATCGAATCCGACCACCTGTACCAACAGGTCTCGATGCAAAGACACGCCCAGGAGCTACTAACCCTCTACAAAAAATTGCTCCAAAATAAAATTGGCGTTCGATGTGAAATCCTGAAAAAATAGAGGGGGAGTATTGAATTATGAAAATACGCACAGCTCTCTTTTTCTTATACTTCTTGGTTTTGCACGCGGGATTTATTCAAGCCGATGAACGGGCGGACTATATCCGTGAAAATTACACGAAATATGAAAAACGAATCCCAATGCGCGACGGCGTAAGACTCTTTACCGCTGTTTATGTGCCGAACGACACCTCGAAAGAATATCCGATGCTGTTGTTACGTACTCCCTACAGCATCAGTCCATACGGACCCGACCTATACAAAGACAAAATCGGACCACATGAAGCATTCGAAAAAGAAGGTTTTATCTTTGTTCATCAAGACGTGCGAGGCCGTTTTATGTCCGAAGGGCAGTTTGTTCACATGACTCCGCACATTGCGGATAAGAAAACCAATTCCGATACGGATGAAAGTACCGATACCTATGATACGATTGACTGGCTCGTGAAAAACATCCCAAACCACAACGGCAGGGTTGGACAATCGGGCATCTCTTATCCGGGGTTTTACGCGTCCGCCGGGTCTATAGACTCCCATCCCGCCTTAAAGGCGATCTCTCCACAGGCTCCCGTTACCGATTTATATTGGGATGACGTTTACCGTAACGGAGCCTTTCTGCTGGCGCATTGGTTCAAATTTATGAATAGCGTTGGACAGGAACGACAAGGACTTATAGAGAAATGGCCCGATCCCATCTTTGAAATTAAAACGACAGACGCTTACAAGTTCTTCATGGATGTGGGACCATTGAAAAACATTAATGAATCATATTTCAAGGAAAAATCGCAATTCTGGAATGATCTCATTCGCCACCCCAACTACGACCAGTTCTGGCAAAAACGAAATATCCGCCCACATCTCAAAAACATCGAAGCGGCCGTAATGGTTGTCGGTGGACTGTTCGACCGCGAAGATTTGTTTGGATCGTGGCATACATACGAAATGATTGAGAAACAGAATCCCGATACATTCAATATATTGGTTATGGGCCCCTGGTTTCACGGGGGCTGGCACCGCAGCGAGGGAAACGATTTGGGAGATATGGATTTTGGATTTCCCACCTCAGAATACTTTCAAAAAAATGTCGATTTACATTTCTTCAACCACTTCTTGAAAGACCAACAAAGCGAATTGCACCTGCCGGAAGCCTTGATGTTTGAAACCGGCGCCAACCGCTGGCGACAATTCGACCAATGGCCCCCGGCATCCGCAGAGAAGACGCGCTTCTATTTCCACAACGCCGGCGGATTATCATCTGAAAAACCCACCGAAAATACCGACGCTTATGATTCCTATATCAGCGATCCGGACAAGCCGGTTCCTCATACAAAAGATAATTCGCAGTGGCTGAACAAAACATTTTACACTGAAGACCAGCGGTTTGCTTCACGCAGGCCGGATGTATTGGTATATCAAACCGGCATTCTTGAAGAGGACCTCACTTTAGCCGGGGCCATCCACGCAAATCTCTTTGTTTCCACTACCGGAACGGATTCGGATTGGATAGTAAAATTGATTGATGTCTTTCCTGACAATTTGGAAGAAAAATCAAATCAACAAAACCTCATTCGCGCCGAAGTGTTTCGCGGCCGTTTCAGGGAAAGTTTTGAAAGGCCCCAGCCTTTTACACCCAACGAGGTCGCTGAAATTTCATTTGAATTGTTGGATGTCTTCCACACCTTCAAACGCGGACATCGAATCATGGTACATGTACAAAGTACATGGTTCCCGTTTATAGATCGTAATCCACAGAAATACGTGCCGAATATCTTTGAAGCACAGCAGGACGATTTTATCAAGGTAACCAATCGCCTCTATCGATCCAGTCGCTATCCCAGCAATATCGAAGTCGCCGTCTTACACCAAATGTTTTGATGCGGAGCAAGGCCAGGTGGACACATTGTTTATCACCCAAAATTTAATCTGAATCGCAACATTTTTACCCGCTCCACAAAATAAAAAAACAACAATGGGTGACATGCTCAAGCTTCTTTGCTTGAATGCGTAGGGTGGACTCTTAGCCCACGCGGTCTTTTACATGTCACCACTGCGCAGCGCCTGCCCTCAACTCGATTGGGGGCCCGACACAAAGCAAACCCCAGAGCCGCATTAGCGAATCCGGCGACCTGGGCCAGGCCACACGCCATTACACCTACAAGAACGGCACGCCAGATACCACCATCACCGATGATTTTGACTACACCTTCGACGATAACGGCAACATTACCGACCAGTCTTTCGATCATAGAGCCTCAACTCCTTATAACGAATACACTTACGACACCCTTGACAGAGTTACCCAGGCCGAGTATCTTGTAGGCGTTCAGACAGTCGATGAGGAATTTACTTATGAT
>CAZICK010000085.1:0-16775 GCA_964537505.1 uncultured Pirellulales bacterium | reverse complement strand
GCGACGACCTGCAACTGCAATACAACCGCAACCGCTACTACGACTACCACACCGGTCGGGATTGGAACAACCTGGGCTAGAATACCTGAACGAACCGCCGAAAAAAGGGCTTGACGGGGGTCGGGCATTAGATCGCCTGCATTGCTCGGACCGTAAGTCTAGGCCGTATAACGGGTTATCGAGTGCTAGAGCAGTATGAGCAGGGGTTCGATTGAGCTTGAAATAGCAGTTTGAGTAAGAAGGGGCTTGCCAAGGGCTGTCCGATGGGTAAAATGGTTCTGTGGCCCTTTTACTATTAGTCCTCAAGACTGTGGCTATTGGCCGAGGTTTTTGTTTGTTTTGGCCTTCAAATGGCTTCTGGACAACAAACAGACAACTGTCATAAAGCGGTTACTTTCGGAGATTCATAACATGCCTGATAAAATGGGCAAAAAGGCGGGTAAGTCGTTGTTTTCAATGGAGTTAGGCGAAAGATAGGGCATATAGAATTAACCACAATATTTATTCAGAGGGAATAAAAAATGGCGGAGAAATTACCGGTTATTCTGGACAATCGGAACAACAACACCGTTCTGATCGCACTTCAAAAGCTGGTGCCAAGCCTCCAAAAACTTGATGTTGCAACAGGCGTATTTGAAGTAGGCTCTTTGTTACAGCTTGAAGGATTATGGCAGCAGGTCCCCAAAATTCGGATAATGATGGGGAATGAGACAACAAAGACCACCCAAAAGGTTATTGTTGAGGCACTGCTGGACAAATCAGATGAGAGTATTGAAAATGAAAAAGAACGTGATGACGCTTTAACAGGTCTTCCGGCTGTGCGCGACGCCATAATGAACAGTCAAATTTCTCTGAAAACTTTCTCAAAAGCCAAGTTTCACGCCAAGATGTATCTAATGGATGCAAAAGAACCAAGTCCGGTTGATTTTGCTATTGTGGGCAGTTCAAATTTTACAAAGCCTGGCTTATCCGAAAATATTGAGTTAAACTTATTCACCACAGACCAGGCCCATGTAATCGGTCTGAGGCAATGGTATGATGAACTTTGGGATGAGGGGGAAGAAGTAAATACTGAACTCCTGAAAGTTATTGAACGCCACTTGGCTGAGCATACACCATTTACCATTTATGCGAAAGCATTATACGAATACTTCGCCGGACGTGAAAAACCGCAGGATGACTGGGAACTCAGCGAATCCGCAATTTATTCGAAACTTTCACAATATCAAAAGGACGGCTACCATCGAGCATTACAAATAGCGGAGCAATGGCGAGGGGCTTTGATTTGTGACGGTGTTGGTCTCGGCAAAACATTTATCGGCTTGATGCTGTTGGAACGTTTTATACATGAGGGCAAACAAGTTTTATTAGTTGTTCCTAAATCTGCCCAAGAAAGCGTTTGGGAGGCGAATATTCGCAGATATTTAGAACCTCATTATCCACGTATTGCAAGACATTATCTTGACGTTGAACGTCATACAAGTTTTGGAAGAGAAGGATTGATAGATTCTTCGGATTTGGATTTTTACAAAAAAGAGGTTGATGTAATAATCGTTGACGAGGCACATCATTTCAGAAATCCCAAAAGCAATCGCGGCGAACTCTTTATGAATTTGGCCAAAGACAAACAGCTTTATATGCTTACCGCTACCCCGATAAACAATTCTCTCGACGACCTCTATCATCTTATCAATTATTTTGCGCAGGGCAAAAAAGACCATTTTGCAAGTATCCGCATACAAAATCTTCGAGGCCATTTCCTTGAAAATGAAAAAAGAATGGAGAAGGAAAGCCCAACGGTAGAAATAACCGAACTTGCCGAGGAAAAAGATTTTCTGAGAACAGATGAACTTCTTAAAAATATTCTGATACAGAGAAGCCGTTCATACGTGAAGAATTCCGAGGGAATAACAGAAAACGCCCCGCTTTTCCCGGCAAGACAAAAGCCGCGTGTAATCAACTATTCGCTTAAAAGTGTTTATGAAACTTTGTATGGTGAAATTAAAGAGGCTTTTGACAAGAAGAACCCGTTCCTGTCTTTGGCGATATATAACACATCCGCCTATCATAAAGACCCTGACAAACAGAAGGCAGAATTTCAGAAATTGCTTATCGGTCTCATCAGAACATTGTTATTGAAAAGGCTTGAAAGCTCATTCAAGGCGTTTGAGGCAAGCGTTGAAGATTTACTCGCCAAAATGGCCGCTTTCTTGAAATATTATTCACCTGAATTATTTGAAGCATGGGACACAACTAATCGTCGATGGTGGAAACTTGTTCAGGACCATATTAACCAGCGTCTTGAACGCAATGAAGCCGACACGGAGGATGAAGAAGAAGACGATGTTCCGGATTTCGTAAAAGATTTTAATCCTGAAGAGCACGACATGGATAAACTTCTTGCTGATGTTCAGGAAGATATGAAACTACTTACGGAATTTCTGAGTAAGATTTACCGCAGGTTCTACAGCAAAGAAGGCGAAAAAGAGGATCCTGCCAAAGATGAAAAATTACAAAAACTTATCAGCCTTTTGAAAACCGATGAATTGCTCAAAGACCAGAAGATATTAATCTTTACAGAATTCCGTGATACCGCCCGTTACCTGGCAAGACAGATTGAGGATGCTGGATTAAAGAGTGTCGAACAGGTTGACAGCGGCAGGAATGTAAGAAACAGAGAAGATATAATAAAAAGATTTTCGCCGTACTATAACTGCTTCAATGGCGAAAAGGACCTATTGGGTGAAACGGAATTGTCGAGAGCGCTAGATAATCCTATAGATATTCTTATTTCGACCGATGTATTATCGGAAGGTTTAAACTTGCAGGATGCCTGCCTGATTATCAATTATGACCTGCACTGGAACCCGGTTCGCTTAATGCAGCGTATCGGCCGTGTTGATAGGCGGCTAAATTCTGAAAGTGAAGAAATGCTCGATAGACCCCCGGCATTAAAGCATAAAGTTTACTTCTGGAATTTTCTGCCTCCTAAAGAGCTTGAAGATATTCTGCACCTCAAGCAGAAGCTCGATGGTAAAATCCTGCGAATCAATAAGACACTAGGCATTGAAGGACAGTTGCTCAGCCCGGACGACCCCGATATGGCTCTTAAGCTTTTCAACGAACGCTATGAGGGTAAGGAATCTGTTGAAGAATTGATGAACCTTGAGCGTCAACGGCTGGAAAAGGAAGATTCGCGATTCTGGCAGACTCTTGGCAATCTTCCAAAAAGATTATTTTCAGGTAAGTGCGCTGGGGCAGGTTTCGGGCCTATCTTAAACCAGAAAGGCGATAAAATCGCACATCTTAAGGCCAATATCAATAAAGGTGTTTTTGCCTGTTACCGAATGCCGACAATAATCGGCTTAGCCGCAAAAGATTTGACAGAAGTAAAATACGATAAGGCAGACCCGGCCAAAGAGCAGACAAATGAGGTAAGATGGTATTTCTGGGATGCGCAAACACAAAAAGTTACAGAGACCCTTGAAGAGACCTGGACTGCTGCCCGCTGCGGCAAAGACACAAAACGAGTCGTTGAAAAAGGCGTAACTGCTCTTGCTACCGCCCGGAAGACAATCGAAAAGCACATCAAAAACACCTACCTTAAAGATGTCCAAGCCCCCATCGGGGCAAAGCCGGTTCTTTTGGCATGGATGGAGATAAGCTGATATGCCAACAGCAGAACAAATTCAAGATGCTATTGCAACTGTTCACAACCAGGAGTCTTTTATTAAAAATCTGTTAATTGACGCTCTCGGCTGGAAAATACCCGAAGGAACACCCAGCGTAGAGGAGATATCCTATCCGTGGACGGCAACCGAACTTAATGCCGAAGGACTGGATAAGAAAATTGTCGATGGGCAGATTTGGCAAATACAGCCTCTTGAAGAAAATAGAAGTCAGCCGTGGGGGATTTTCGTCCTTGAGTTCACCAGCAAAGAAGTCTTTACAACCGGCAGAGGACTTACCGGACCACTACGGAAGATACTTCGCGGACTGGTCCCCAAGGCACGCCGAGACAGCAACCTGCCCGCCTGGAACCGCGAAAATCTTCTGTTTATCTGCACACACAATTATCAACATTACCGTTTCGCATATTTCAAGGCCCCGCAAGAAAAAGCTCACACTGCACCATTAATAACCTTCGGCTGGGAGCCGGACACACCTGCTCGAACTGCTTGTGAACACAATCTTATTCATTTGACTTGGCCTGATGAGCCGGAAGATTCAGATAAATGGATCAGTCATTGGGCTAAAGCATTCGACGTTGAGTTGGTAACAAAGAAGTTTTATGATGCATACGAACAGGTTTTTACAAACTTACAGGCCCAATTAGACCTTCCCAGCGATGAAGATAAAAAGATGTTCGCTCAGGTTCTGATGAACAGGCTGATGTTTTTGCGTTTTATTGAAAGAAAGGGCTGGTTAAGACTTAACGATGGCAATCCAAAAGAATATCTTAAAAACTTATATCAAGCAGGCAGATTAAATAATCTTTCATGGTACAGAAGCAGATTGCAGGTTCTATTCTTTGAAGGTTTGGCTGTCCCTAATCATAATCGCGAAAATGTAATCGGAACGGTGCCATACTTAAACGGCGGTCTTTTTACCATAACCGAATGGGATGATCGAGCCGGAGATATAGAAGACCGAGTATTTGAACCAATACTCGGCCAAAACGGACTGCTTTACAGGTATAATTTTACTGTTGAGGAATCCACGCCGCTGGATATTGAGGTTGCTGTTGACCCTGAAATGCTTGGTAAAGTATTCGAAAAACTTGTAACTGCCAGACGACAAAGCGGTAGCTACTATACCCCCCGAACAGTTGTACAGTTTATGTGCCGTGAATCGCTCAAGAGTTATCTTGGCAGTCAATACGCCTCGCTTGTTGATGAACACAAAACAGACAACATTTTTGTTCCACAGGCAAAAGAACTGCTCGAAAAACTGGATAATATAAAAGTTGTCGACCCTGCTTGCGGCTCTGGAGCGTATCTATTGGGTATGTTGCAGGAACTTTTTACTCTTTCAAAAATTCTCGATACACGGGCGGAAACTCATGACCCTCATAATGCTTATCAGAGAAAACTCCAAATTATTTGCAATAACATTTACGGTGTGGATTCAGATGATTTTGCTGTCGGTATTGCCCGATTGCGTTTATGGCTTTCACTGGCCGTTGATTTTACTGGTGACCATCCAGACCCGCTGCCCAATTTGGATTTCAAAATTGAAACAGGAGACAGCCTGATAGCTCCCGATCCTACTGGTCTGGAAACAGATCTTTTCCGCCGACAGAAAATACAGAAATTTGATCACTTGAAAGCGCTATTCATAGATCCTGTCCAACGGGCCAGTAATCCTAATCTTGAATCTAAAATTCAGGAAGTGCGCCAAGAGATTCTGAATTTTACTCATCCCGGCCAGGCCACCAATGGTTTCGACTGGCGAGTAGAATTTGCTGAGGTGTTTAGCAACGGTGGATTCGATATTGTAATTGCAAATCCCCCTTATGGTATTAAAGTCGATGATTCAGTTCGCAACCAATACTTCAACCAGAGAATTGAAAGTGAAAAGGGACAATCAAAAGACTCCTATGGAATATTCTTAGCACGAGGCTTACAGCTTCTTCGGCCTAACGGCACGCTTTCTTACATTGTCTCCGATACCTGGCGGACAATAAAATCACACAAACCGTTGCGAAAACGCATACTTGAAAACACAACTGTTTTCCATATTTTAGATTTACCTTCCTGGATTTTTGATGCAACTGTCAACACCGGGATAATCACTTTCAGAAAAGCACAAGCGGCAGAAGACCATCAGCTTATAGCAGGTGATTTACGAGGCATCGTACAAGACGACTGGAAAGCCCTTTCAGATAACCTTATCGCTGTGTCAGGCCATGGTCCTGACATCCAAACTTTAAATTGTGCAAGATATACTTATCATCAAAAAAGATTATGTGAGTACTCAAATTTGTCTTTCTTTATTGCTTCACCAAAGATGTTTACTATGATGAATAATCCATCTTTTACAAGATTTGGAAATATTGGTGCAGCCGTACATGGTATTTCAACTGGGGCAAACCACAAATATGTTCGGATGGAACCTGGAACAAGAGGCAATCTTCCAGAAATCGAAGATTGGATGAAGATGCCAGTGGAGGAAATGAGCCGATTGACAGATGATGAAAAAGTTAATGGTGTTGACAGAGACTGGAAACTACTAACAAAATGTTTCGTGCCATTCGAAAAAGGCGGTGAAAGTGATGCCGCTGAAGGTTGGCTCCCCAATTATTATGTCCCAACAAAATATTATATAAATTGGGCTAACAGTGCAATCGCAGATATGCGCAAGAACAAAGGTGTTGCTTGGAAAAATGAACGTTATTTTTTCAAACAGGGCCTTACATTTTCGATTTCCGGTATTTACTCGCCCACTTTTAGGTTAAACAGCGAGGGAGTGTTTGAGGCAAAAGGTTCAGGTATCTTTTGTGACTCGATGGATTTGGAGGTCTTACTCGGTTTGTTTTGTTCGATGGTTGCCCGTTACCAATTCAAATCCTACATAAAACATTCCGTGGATACAAGCGGTGATAATATAAATGAGTTTCGTTTTCCACAACCGGATTCTTCCATTGTCGCAAGAATTAAGAAACTTGTTGGCAGCATTACAAAAAAACAGATGACTCAACAAGACTATCCATATCACTTGCACGAGCAAAAAGAAATCGACACATTGGTTTATCAACTTTATGAACTGAATGAGGAAGATATTCGCGAAATTGAGCTTTGGTATTGTCGCCGGTACCGAAGATTAGCTGAGGCGCAAGGCTTGTTGGCTGAAGTTAAACAAAAATATGCCGCACATCTTGAGCGATGCAAACGGATTATTGAAAAACCGCCGTCATATTGGCGGTCTAATCCGATTTTGCAGCTTATCTCGCAGGGAGAAACCCATAACCTTGAATTCAAAGAAACGCTTTTTGTAAATACACACACCGGCAGCGTGGACGAGGGAGTATTTCATTCATCTTTAAAAACAATAGCAGCGTACCTTAATACAAGTGGCGGGACACTCTTAATTGGAGTACATGATTCAGGAGAAATAAAAGGCATAGACAGAGATATAAGAGCCTCCGGCGGCAGACGGAATAGGGATAGTTTTGAATTAAAGCTTAGAAATGTTTTATCAGGTGACAACAGCAGATTTGCACCCGCTGCTTTGGGGCATTGTCAAATATCCTATGAAGAACTTGCTGAAGGGACGATATGCAAAGTTGATGTGATGCCTATGGCGAGAGAAGAAACAGCCCATCTTGATGGCGATGTATTTGTAAGAGATGGCAACCGGACTATTCAACTAACTGGTCCAGAGTTAACAAGATGGATTCGCCAAAGAACGACTTAAAGTAACCGACGCCCGCGTCGCCCGGCTTTACGGCCTAACCGATGAGAAAAACACGATAGTTGAAAATAGTGGGAGTTAATTATATGGCTGAAAAACCAAGTGAAAAACAGATAGAGGCGCGCGATAGTCTGCCGGAGGAGTTGAAGCCTATTTTTGATGAATTTGTGGCAGATTATAAGTATGCCGCTACTATGCGTCATGGTCGGCCATATATTTCGTACATTGTTTTAGCGGATATGATAAGAGCCGGCTGGCGGCTTTCGGCAAAGCCCGTGAAGTAGATGGCACCGTTGCCGTCCACACCGGCTGGCCAATAAAATAATTATCCATTATTTGTGATTCGGAAACAATAAGCCATTGCCTGAAAAACAGTCCGAGGTTGAGACGATGACAGAAAAATGATTATAACTCGAAAGCAAAAAATTATTATTTGGTTGGGCACAGTAATTCTGGCAGCCAATTTCCTGTATCCGCCGTGGGCGGTTCGACAAAAGCGAGGGACTTTGACTGACCGGCAGGTAATGCGCAGTTTTATACTGACTCCCCCAGACAGGAATTACGCGCAAGTGTATATTGACGCTACACTTTTGGTCACATCTAGCATTGCCATTGCGCTAGTAGCTGGGGTACTAATTGGGTTGTCATTGTTGCCAGCAAATTTCCGTAAGGCCCTTAAAGTGCTCCTGTTGTTATTGATTATTTGTGTAGCAGGATTATTAGCGACCGCTCTTATCTTGAATACTGTAAATGAGCGAAAAGCAGCACAAGCAAGGGCGCGAGAAGCACAAGCAAGGGCGCCAGAAGTGCAAGCAAGGGAGCCAGAGGTACAATCGCTGTTGGCTGATCGCATGGAAAATGACCCTTGGTATAGCTCGCTGGATGAAGCTTGTCGCCAGCGAATCTCCCGTTTAATGTGTTCTGGGGCGTCATGGGAGGAAATTGAAGTTACAGTGTATCCAGACGACCCAGCAGATGATAATGGAATGGCCAGCAGGCCATTACAGCCGGGCATGATTCCGAAAGAAAGGTTCTTGCGAGCGTTAGAGATTGAATACAAATTACGACTTAGAGGTGACAAGGATGGAATTCTTACTTATCTTCTAGTAATAAGTAGTAGAGCCGAGAAGAGAGCCAAAGCAAAAGAAAATCCAAACGGGTTGCAAAAGTTGGCCGAATAATACGGCTAGAACCTTCAGTCAACGAAAAAAAACACCCTAACCAGAAACCATGACTTGGGTGAAAAGTGGGCGGTTGATGCAATACAAGCACGGGGGATTTCTTGATGTTATCTGACAATTTGGTATCATAGCAGGAAATTGAATATCGGGACGGCGGAGTAATTACCCGCCAAGCGGTCCGGGCAAGGTAAGGTTTTCTTTCACCTGTCAACCTGCCCTGCCCGGATCGGTCCGAAGAAAGACAGGTGAGAAAATGAGCAACGATCAAAGTCAAAAACCCCAGCCGCCTGAAGGTATCCCTGATCCAACTGTAGAAGAAATCAGCGAAATCATACAAATCACAGAGGAGTTGAAAAAGCTTAAAGACAGCTACCAACCACCAGGTATTAGTCGTGCCAATGGTAGCTATTTTTTACCAACTAAAGGCGGAGTCGGTTATGGGGACGGCGCAGAAAATATCCTGGATAAGTTTGCATCACTGGAAGACCCGGATGGACTACAAAGCTGGGATAAGGAAGTACAGGTGGTTATTGACAGGCTTCTGAGCGTTCTGGCCCCATGTCGAGCATTCATACTTAAACACGGACCGGAGCGATTGCAAAACCGGGAAAAGGTTGAACGGTGGATATGGAGCGGTAATCCCGATGAAATGACGCTACTCATACGAGAGTTGGGGAATCTTAAGGCGATAGTTAAAAAGATACAGGCGGTGCCTGAAGCCGTAGAGAAAAAGGCGGAAGGTGGAGGGGGACAGACAGTGAACACAGACGGCGGCAATGCGGGGGAAACAGAAACAGTGCCATCTGCCCAGATTGAAGGGCAGGATGAATCTCACCCAGAAGATAAAAATGTTTCTCCTCATCCTGTGATACGTCTGGCCGACGCCGTCTATAATGTCTATAACAACGCTAAAATATGGGAAATAATGGCAGAGCACTGCCAGATGTTTAGCAAGGATGAGAGAATCGGCATACCAATTGATCGACAAGACAGAAGAAAAGCCAGTGAAGATTTAAGACGTGCCCAAAAAGAGTTGGAAGCATCAATTAAAATCGCTGTAGCTGCCATCCCCGGCGTTGATCCGTATGTACGTGGCATAGCCAAGAGAAGCCCGGGAGAATGGACAACTGAGTTAAAATCCAAGCTGATGGCTTTTTGGGGTAACATAGGGACGGAGGGTGTTAACTTGTTTTGTGAATCGCTTTTAGATAAGTGGAATGAGCGGTTGAATTATTTCCATGAGACACAGCGATTTTTGCGGAACATCGACACGTCAGTTTTCGATGAGACATCGAGCAGATTTGAGACAGAGTCACCTCCCAAAATTGAATTACCTATCTCAGAGCAAGTCGGGAAGCCGACACAGCCAGCGAAAAAAACATTTGTTGAGATAATGCAAGATTATTACCATTATTTCCAAAAAGCATTCAGCCGCCCTGATTCTCAGATGAGATTGATTCGTATTGTGAGTGATGACGTACCCGGAAAGCATGAATGTTACCCTGGTGCCGAACCAGACGCAGTTGACTTTTTTAAGTTAGGTGGTGGCTATTGTGCTGTCAGTGAATCGCGAGAGATAATGTATTTATATAACAGTATTGCAACTTCTATCGGGACATATTTGATACCAACGCTCTGTATATCACCAGAAACACGAGACCTTAGTGGGGCTGCGATATGGAGCATGCTTTTATACAAAGAATTTGAAAGCAGCAGGTTTACAATCAAAGGGTATGACATATTAACAGACCCGCTACTAAAAAGTCAGCAGTATATAGCGCAGCTAATTGTTGACAAAAACGAACAGTTAGCAAAAGAGCAGCAAGAATTACAACAACAAACACCCATGCAGCCTGCCACTGTCATAGAAGCTGAATCGTCAACAGAATCACCTGCCAAAATTGAGGGGCAGGATAGTGAACAGAAAGCCCGCCATTCACCAGATTTTCACTCTGTTCATTGGTTTGGTATCGATTACACGTTTACAGCACTTCAATCTGACGCTGTTGAGATTTTATACGAAGCATGGCAGAACAGAACCCCTGAAGTTGGTGAGGCATATATATTGAGGACAATCGGCTCCGACTCTAAGCATTTGAAGGACATATTCAAGGGTCATCCCGCTTTCGGAAAAATGATTCAGGCCGGGAGCAAGAAAGGGGCTTTTCGCCTAGTTGAACCATCGCCAGTGTAAATTTTCTCAAAAAAATCCCAAAATTCCGCTTTTCCCCACGTATGCCCCACGTACACCCCACTTGCGCCCCCACAAATGTTGTATGCTAGAGTATGATTGGAAAAGACCAGCTTGCAAATTTGAATGAACTGGCGTACAGCCTGAAATTACCGCTCGATTGGCTGAAGGCACAGGCCGATACTGGCCGCATACCTTGTCTGCGTATAGGGCGCAAACGGCTCTTTAACATTTCGGCTGTTCGACAAACACTGGCGCAATTGGCAGCAGAGGGGAGCAAAAGAGGTAAATTGCAGCGTGTTGCCGATCACTGGCAGGAGGTTACTGAAGAATGAAATCAGGAACATCTATAATACCACCAGCCGTTGTTGCCGCATTGCCAAAGTTGCCGCATTCTGCTTTGAAGTTGGCCGCAGTGATTGGCAAATATGCCAACCAACAGGGTGAGTGTTGGCCTGCCGTCCGAACTCTTATGAAGGATGCAGGCATTGGTGACTGGCGTACCTTCCAGGCGGCTCGTAAAAGTCTAAAAGTTTACGGTCTGACTTGGAAAACCGGTACAGGCAGACAGTCCTGTCGGTACAAATGGACCAGTGTAGCGCCTGTAACCAGTACAGGCACAAAGGATGGTGTAGTGTCTGGAATCACTACAGGCGCAAAGAAAAATAAAAAATCCGTAGCGCCTGTAACCATTACAGACGATGCGCCTGTAGCCATTACAGACAGAACTCCCCATAGAACCCCCCAAGAAGATAAGGAGGCGCAAAAGAAAAAACCAAAGACCGCCAAGATCGCCTTTGATCGAGAGGCAGTTTTATTCACTGGCATAACTGACGAGACTTTCGATCGGTGGACAAGAACTTACCCCTTGGTGAATATCGAGCATGAAATTGCCGCGGCGGGCGAATGGTTAGCTGACAACCCTGACCGACAAAAAAGCAATTACCACCGATTCTTGACCAATTGGTTTAATCGCACTCAGGATCAAGCGACCAAGAGCGGCAAGAGTGGGCCGGTGGAAGGAACGGAGGAATGGTGGGCAGAACGGGAATCCCACCTTCAGGAAACATTTGATAAACCACACAAGATTGGCAAGTATGCGGAGATGGCAAAATGAGATTTAGTGAGGAATTCTTGACAAGACTGAAAAGCGATGACCACCTACCGGATGTTTTGGTCGAACTTGTACCTGACCTGAAGGCAAAGGGTAAAAGCTATCTTGGCAAAGTCCCTTGGCGCGGGGACGAACATCCGTCTTTCAGCTTTTATCGGGAAAAAGATTCTGTCTGGATGTTCAAGGATTTAGCACAAGGCGACGCTGGGGATACTTTTTCTCTGGTACAGCGTATTACCGGCCAAGACTTTCCACAAGCGGTTGAATGGTTAGCCGGTCGGCTTGGCATTCCCTTGCCAGAAGAACCACGCCAAGCTAACAGAGAACCACTTGCGTCTGTTGATGAACGTGTAAAGGGTTTAATGCGTCTCTACGAGCTTGCCAATCCGCTTAATGATGGTTCTGTAGCAGCCGAATATCTGCGAAACCGTGGTTTACTTCAAGTAGCAAGACTTTTGCAGGTTCGGGGTTTTGAACCACAGCAGCCCCAGGAACTAATCGGCAAGGGCTGGAGACTTGGCCTGTCAATTGTCGAAAAGTGGGTCCGTGAAGGCCACGGATTCTTGGTGTATCCGGTAACGTTTGATGGCGTTCAAATTGCTCATCGCTGCCGATTGCTTATGTCGCAAGCCAAGGCGCGGACGGACGGATTGCATTCTGCCCACTTTTCACCGACAACCCACGATAGATTAGTTTTGCCCACTGTGTGGCCGTCATTGCCGGAAGTTTTGCCCGATGAGATTGTGTTAACAGAGGGGGAAAGTGATGCACTGGCAGTTCGGACTTTGGTATCTGGCACTCAGGCATACGCTATCCTCGGCACGAGTGGTCTGGGCCAGCAAACAGCAGAATTTCAGCAGATTACCAAAGCAAAACCGAGGATTGTGTTAGCGTTTCAGAGAGACACAGCCAGCGCCAAGAAAGCGAAAAAACTCATCGACCTATTCAAACGTCATGGCGTAACTTGCAGGGCCATTGTCCCCAGCGGCGGTGCAAACGACTGGGCACAGCTTATCACGTGGGATCAGGGCACAGTCGAATCGCTCGATCAAATTGCTGCGCCGCTAGGAGATTTTTCTGTCCCCCGAACATTTGATGCCCTGAGTAAACATATCGAAGATATGGAATGCGGGCGCGTGCAGATGGTCCCGATCCCTTGGGCAACATTGACCTGGGCCTTTAACGGCAGTGGCATTCCACCCAAAACCATTGGCCTTTTGTCGTCAAAAACGGGCGTTGGGAAAACGTGGTTTACGTTTCAGTTTTCCCTGTTTGTTGCTGGTTTCAAAGTATTACAGGCATTGCCGGTTTTTATCTGTAATTCTGAAATGACCGAAACTTCAATCGCTGCCCGTCTGTTGGCACTGGCGAGTGGTAACGCCGATGTAGTTACGATGAGTGACACCAGCCTGGTAAAGGAGATTCAATACGAACACCAAAACACATTGGACAGACTGCCGTTAGAGATAACGCCACCGGACCCCCGTTCTACAGACGATGTTATAGACCTGCTGACTGAACGAGCCAAAGATAACAAGCTGCTCATAGTGGACCATATTGGCGACTTGTCTTTTGCGGGCAAAAGCTGGGAAGCTCTACCGGTGTTTACTCTAAAACTACGTGACTTGGCCCGTCGAACCGGAACGGTGATTATGTTGGTCACTCATCTAAAGGCAGGTGAAGCTGGCATGGACGTTCTGGCATATTCCAAGCATATCGAGAATATTGTCGATTGGTCGTTTTCCTTGCAGGGTTTTGAACCTTGTACCGCAACCGTGGCAACGGCTTGTGGAAATGCGGAGGAAACCATAAACCGAACACTCACGATAAGAAAGAACCGTTTCGGACATTCAGGAATTAGGATCGCCATGGATTTCGACGAGCAGACACTTGCCTCTAAAGACTTAGGGCGGCTGGTAAAGATGAAGAAATGAACGTAGGAAACAGAAAGGAATGATTGCATGACACCTTACGATTTTGCAAAACGTGAATGCGTCAACATAAGAAAAGACGGTAGTTGTTTCGGTTTCCAAGCAGAGGGCTTGATTGACATCGGTATTCCTGTCACGCCACGTGAAAAATGCTTGCTAAGTCACAGGCCGATAAAACCTTGTCGGTATTTTGAAAAGTGTGTGCTGCCATTGGCGGATCACCCCAGCCCAAAGGATAATCCCAGCTTACAGGCCCAACGGCTGAAGGCACGCAGGCTGTATCTGACTGCCAGAGCAAAGGAAATCCCGGAAGTGGGATTACGGACCTGCCCGGATTGCGGCGGGCTGTTGGCAAAAAGACAGCGAACTTGTACGAAATGTGCCCGAAATAGACGGCTGGCCAGTTACCGGAAAAGAAGGCAAAAGCAGATGATGTCTGCGCCACAGTTAACGGCACTTTGACCGCTGTAAACCCTTGTCAAATAAGGGCTGAAAAATGGCATTTTGAGAGAAAGGTAGTTTAACCCTTAAATCGTGAATTTGGAAGTTAACTGTGGCGCGGCCGAGCAAAGACTATGATAGATAACGAAGTTGCCAATTTGAGAATATCACCATCGGGACTGATGGACATTGCCAATGCCGCGATATATTTGGGTATCAGCATTGTTGCTGTTCGGAATCTTCGACGGTTCAAGAAACTGCCTTTTTGTAAGATTGCGGGCCGGGTTATGGTAAAACAAAAGGATATTGATGCTTATATTGAACAGCAGACGGAATCTGTAGCGTAAAAATGCTGGAATTTTGTCGTTGACAAACGAACCAGGGCCGGTAATAATAATATTGAAACCTGTGTTTCGGAATTCCCGAAACAAAAAAACCGGCTGGCTGTTTGGTCTTTGTCTTTCTGAGACACAGGTTTCAACCAAGCAGTCGGCCGATATTTTTAGGAATTTTGACATGGAAAATACAAAGGCTCAAGTCTGGGTTGTAAAACGCAAGAAGCAAAAGGGTTATAGTTATTCTATACAGTGGATTGACGTCATAACCGGGAAAAGACGGACCGAATCTTGCGGAAACGACAAAAGCTATGCGAGACAATTGGCGTCGGAGCGTCGGCAGGCGATAATGACCGGCGTATATCGAGAGATTAAGCCTATCGCGTATTCTGAATTTGTCACGGAACACCTGGCACAGATCAAGGGGCAACTTTCAAAAGCGACATACGCCGAGCACAGACTGGCTTTAGGGGTGTTCGGGCGGATATGCTCTCCAAAAAATCTAACTGTTATTGATTTTGCGATGCTGGAAGATTTTCGCAAAGCTCTTATTGAGGACGGCAAGTCGGATGCCACGGTCAATAAGACATTGAGAACCTTACAGTCAATCTTGAGCCGGGCCGTACAGCGGGGTTATATCAAGAAAAACCCGTTTGAGGGCAATCGAAAAGCTCTATGGATACGGGAGCCGGAAAAGACCGTCAACACGGCAAGTCAGCAGGATTTTGAGTTATTGCTCGAACATTGCCCGGACGATAAGTGGCGGGCTGTCTGTATAATCGCTTATTATGCCGGGCTGAGACGTGAGGAAATCTTACATCTTGAATGGACTGATATTGATTATGACAGTCAGGTTTTATATGTTCGCAACAAGGACGGCCATTCTACCAAGTCCAGGAAAATCCGGACAATCCCTATGGCTCCGCAGATTGCGTCCGCTTTGCGAAAAATACCACGATTGAATATACAGACGGATTATATATTCAGGACGCGAAATGAGACACGGCTGATTTATAATTTTACCCGGACTTTTCATGGGATATTATCGCGAGCAAGCCTAGTTACAGAGCAAGGTAAGGCAAAGTTTACATTCCATGACTTACGTCGGACCTGCGCCACCAATCTTTTGAAAAGCGGAACCCCTCCAAAGGTTGTCCAGCGGATATTAGGGCACAGTAGCCTTTTGACCACCATGATTTACTATGCAGCGGTAGGGGATGAGGATATGCGGCTGGCAATAGATAGACTTTCAAGAGCTAGTGTATAAAGCAAACGAATAATCGCGGCCCGGCTCGGCAAGGCAAGGCACGGCGGGGCAAGGCAAGGCTCGGCGTGGCGTGGCAAGGTTAGGCAGGGGCACAACACCCCTGCCTATATCACTAATGGAATCGACAAACTTTCAAAATTCATGGGAGGTTGAAAAACGTTGAGTAAAACGTTGAGCGCATGTGTGCAAACCAGTACAAAACACAACAAAAAGATACAAAGCGAAACTGCTGTAAGTGTTGTAGTAACCGCGTTTTAACGATAATAGGGGGATTTAAGGAACGGACTTCGAATCCGAAGGTTGCAGGTTCGAGTCCTGCCGGGCGCGGTCAAGGCCAGATGGCGACATCTGGTCTTTTTCTTTGTCTAACAATGCCATATTAAAAGACTTATGAGATTTCCCCAAAGTCTGTTTTTTGCTTTGTGAAGTGCCAATCACCGACATCGAACGACCATCAGAGTAAGTATTTTTTGTAAGTTTTTTGTAAGCTGGTTTGTAATCGCCATCGGCTGTTTGGACATCGGTGCCGGTTGCCTTCTGGCGTTGATCTGCCAATATCGTAAAGTCCGGCAGGGATTCAACCGCCTTTGCGGTCTGGCCCCGTAAGGCATGTGTATAGCGGCTCATGGTCAGGTTTATATCGCTATGCCGCATTAATTCCTGTGCGGTTTTGGGATGGACACCGCTTGCCGCTAACATAGTGCCAAAGGTATGCCGCAAGCTGTGAAAATCCACCTTGCCGCTTCCAAGGTCATCAGGATTGATTCCCGCAGCCAACAAGTCCGCTCTGAGCATATCGGCGAAATTAGAATTATGCGGCATGTTCAGAATCCCAGTTTTCGGGGCTTTAACCCGAATATTTCATAGAATTTTTCTATTTTTTGATGGACAAAAGGCCTAAC
>CAZICK010000084.1:0-16813 GCA_964537505.1 uncultured Pirellulales bacterium | reverse complement strand
AATCAAAAATGGAGTCCAAAAATTGCTTGAAATTCAAGACAGTCGCTACCAGAGAGTCCGCGTGGGCTAAGAGCCTACCCTACCAGAGAGTCCGCGTGGGCTAAGAGGACAGCCTACTGGAGAAGATGGCGGGCATGGGCCAGGTGAATTGCAAATATCTACATGTCACCTAAATCTACTACCACAGTAGATTGGTCGGTAACGGTTTATTCGGGACTGTGGGAAAGCGATACGTCGTCGAATTTGGTCTGGTTGCCGCTGGCGTTGCGGCCGACGCCTAGCACAATTGTCAGGGGTTCGCCAATGTGGCTGAGAAGGCTGGCAGAGTTATATGTCCTGGAGAATTCCTGCCAGCTAGTAGTCAGGGTCGGAGAGGCCGAGGAACTGGGCGTAACTACAACTGAGCCTGCCAATAGGTTTAATACCACAGGAGTCGCAGCGTTACCACCAGCCAACTGGGCGTACATTGAAAGCGTATAGGTGGAATCGCCCAGGACGTTGCCGAGAGGGGCCGCCGAGGTGATCAGGCCACCGGCTGGATTGCTCCAGCCGCCGCCGTTGGCCAGGTAGCAATTTTCTCCGTCCGGGGTATGGTTGCCCTGACTTGCTACAGAACCCTGAAGGTTTCCAGTAGTCTCGTCCCGATCATAAGTGCCACCCCAAGCGATCCATCCGTCCCTGTCATAGCCGAGCCATCCGGGGATATCGGCGTGGTCGCCGGTGCTTGAATCGGAAAAGTTATACTGCCCGGTATCTATGGGGCAATCTGGTCCTACGCCCTGCGTCCAGCCGTCGCTTGATATGCTGCCAGGGATTCCCGTTGCCGGTTTGTAGAGCAATTCAAAATCGCCGTTGGGGACAGACCCTTCAGGACTCATAGTCGTGAAGGTCCAGACCTGGCCTTTGGTTTTGCCCCAGCCGTTAAGCTCGTCAACACACCAGCAATAGATAGAGTTTTGCGCCATTGTGCCAGGATCGAATGTCGCGGCAGTCTGGTTGCACATAAACGGCGGCGGATTGGTCATGCCGAAGTACACATCGTGCGAAGTGGCACAAGCACCAGCCGTGAAGCTCAAATCAGCGTTTATATCGACGTCTGTCGCGTAATCGGATGGATTCGGATTGGTCGCCTGAGCAGGTGGCGTCGTAGAATATGCCAACCAGTCTTCGGCAAAAACAAGGAGGTCCTCAAGATTCACTATGTTGGACGGTGGAGCAATGTCAACTGATAATTCATCCAACTTCCAGTATCGAGCCAGTTCACCAAAATCTTCGAGGTTTACGATTCCGTCGCCATTTAGATCACAATCCTGAGCAGCGGCGTCGGTGAATGCCTCGCACGGAGCACCTGGGTTGGAATCATTCATGGCAGAGTCGTAGGCACTGACTGTGTAGGTATATCCTGTGTGCGAATCTAAGTTGGTATCCGTATAGCTCGTACCAACACTTGTACCAGTTTGCAGACCGTTTCGAAATATCTTATATCCACCAATACCTGTGTTATCCGTGGAAGCATCCCAGGACAAAGATACCGCTGTTTCCGTGACGCCGATTACTGTTAGATTCTGCGGAACAGTGGGTAGCTCTAGTGGATGAGACTTGACAAAAACGTTATCAAAGATAGCAGTGCACAAAAGGCTGTTATCATGACTGGTCACCGGCAAGCCAACATATACAGGATCGGTCATAGTTATTGTCTTGCTTCCGATTAAGGCCCAGTCGCTACCATTAGCTGATTCGTATCCGTTAAAGGTATTACCTGAACGCACAAGCCTGACCCAACGAGGCGGCCCTATCCCGCTACCGGCTGTTTCTGAAGTCGAACCGCCTGTAGTGCTCCTGCATTGCAGACGAGCGCCATGTGCCGGCGACTCAATTACCATAGCATGTTTGGAATCGGCGTTTAGTGTGTCACGAATCATCACGCCTGCCTTGGCCCATTCATTCGTGTTTTCTATGCTCCCAACGCGTGCGACTATGTCTATCTCGACATCGCTGACCGATTGATACATGTACTGGAATGCATCCGCCGCGCCCCAGATATCAGCACCGGAGCCGACTATAGTAAAAGTTCCAGTTCCGTCATCGCTACAGTATCCACCGGGCATGCAACTGCCAACAGCCGTACAATTCCAGGTATCAGGGCTGTACTCGCTCGTGGTAGCGACAACCGGGCTGCTATGAGCAGATTCAGTTCCGGCGCCGCTGTAATATGCTGTTGTCGTATAATCATAAGCAGTCTGCTGGGAAAGACCGAAATCGGTATAGTTCGTAGTGGAGATTGTGGCTACCTCTGCGCTATTGCGGTAAACCTTATAGCCTGAGATATTTTCGCCTGAACAATCCCACTTCAGCGAGGCTGAATTGTACGTTACGCCTGTGACGACCAGGTTTTGTGGAGCAATTGCCGGCAGATCATTATCGACAATCGTTAACGTCGCGCTCCTGGGCGTACCCGCAACAGCACCTCCCGTGAAGTTGCCAAGATTTAGAGATAACGCTTTATTCCCCTCAAAGTGGCTGTTATCGATAATGGTAACAATAAATGTTTTGTCTGATGAGTCAGCATCATCCCAATACAGCGTTCCCTGGGTTCTGATGTAGTCTGCCCCTACTTGGGCACTACCTTCGTTTGCAGCGTAGCTCACCGATACCGCACCGAGACTACCGCCGGTTCGTGTTACTGTAATTGTGGCGATGCCACCTTCTTCCGCGACACTGTAAGCCGCCTGACTGAATTTTAACATGCCTTCAGGAACAATAGCTGAAGCTTTTATTAATACTGCACCATGTGACGGTACATTCGCGGTATAACTGTTGGTCATTGTGCCAACATCCTGACGCTGCCATAAATCGCGTATCACAACATTATTGTTCGTAAACTCTTCTGAGAGATCGCTAAAATTAACCGTAATATCAGCCGCTGTTGAACCACGGTTGAACAGCGCAACCGCCCTGCCCTCATCAACAAGTTCTTTGACCCATACCTCGTGATCACCATAATCACGTACACGCCTTCCCTGGATGCCAAGTGGATCCTGATCGACGGCAATCACCTCCGGTGCGGTGAGGATGTCTATAGTTGCCTGGGACATATTCCTCAAATCATTTCCGGCGAGCAATGGCGCAGCCATAATGCACCACATACTGAAGTGAGCTCGATATTCGGTGTTGGTCATTCCACCATTGCCGACTTCCAGCATATCAGGATCATTCCAATGACCTGGTCCGGCATACGGATGCAGATCGGCGTTTGTGTCTATAAGGAGTACAACGCTCCCCCAACTGTCCCAAATATCAGTTGTTGTCCGCCATAGATTTCCAACATCCACAACCCACTCACCCGGAAATTCCCAGCAACATATACTAAATACTATTGGTCGGCCGGTGTTCAACAAACAATCGCTCATAAGTGTATATGACTGTTGCGTATCCTGTCCCTCGGTATGGCACCAATCATATTTTAAATAGTCGATCCCCCATGCGGCATACTGGTCAGCATCTTTTTGTTCATATCCCTTACTTCCCGGGTATCCTGCACAGGTAAGCGTTCCTGCGTCTGAATAAATTCCCAATTTCAATCCCAATGAATGGATGTAGTCTGCCAGTGCCGCCATTCCACTCGGGAATGTTACGGGATTAGGCTGGATATTACCATTGGCGTCCCTGGCGCCGTGCCAGCAGTCATCTATATTGACATAGATATATCCGGCATCCCTCATACCGCTTGAGACCATGGCGTCAGCAATGTCTCTGATCAATTGTTCATCGACGTTACAGGCAAATAAGTTCCAACTATTCCAGCCCATCGGCGGTGTCCGGGCAAGACCGTTTTCAAGTGCAAAGCAATTGTTGACGCTGCCACCGCCGCCAAGCAAAACAGCAACGACAAATCCAATTAACACCATCCTGGTTTTAGCACTCACAAAAGATTGCATCTCACACCTCCATCAGCATAATACTCTCCATTCAAACGGTCAAACGACACGATTGACTCCTTACATCGGTGATTTTAACAGAAATCCTATCGCAGAGTCAAGAATATTTATTCCCACTGCCATTTTTTGCAGAATTACGCAAGAAGTGCGGTTTTTCATATATCCGGCTAAGCGTCGTTGAACTCTGATTTCAATATGCCGTAGTTGAGGAAATTGTGTCGTTTGTTGTGTTTGACGACTGCCTGTCGCATGGTGCCTTCGTGGGTGAAGCCGCATTTTTTCAGGACGCCCCGTGAGGCGACATTGGGTTCAAAAGCCGCGGCATAGATTCTGTGCAGTTTGAGTTTTTTGAATCCGAAGTTGAGTGCCAGACGGGCAGCTTGGGTGGCAAGGCCCTGGCGCCAGTATTTTTTGCCGATCCAGAAGTTCATTTCCGCGCACTTGTGTTTTTGATCGACCCTTGCCAAGTTCACGTTACCGATGAGCCTGGCGGTTTCCTTAAGCACAATACCAAATGCAAACGTTTTTCCGGTTCTCCACAGCCGCTGCATTTTGCGGATGTGTTTCGCTGCTTCGTCTTTTGGATACGGATAAGGAAGGGCGATTGTCCAGCGTGCTATGTCCCTGTTATTGATATTGAGATAAATATCTGAAGCGTCGGAGGCCCTGAGTTTTCTGAGCAACACTCGTGGCCCTTCAAGCTCTGCCTCAACTTCTTTCACGACAATTTTCCTTTTGCGTTCCAGTGGTTTAATTTCTAGGGATAGATTTTACCCATCATGCGTGGGAAGGCGATTGTTTCGCGGATGTGTTTGACGCCGGTCAGCCATGCGACGGTGCGTTCGACGCCCAGCCCGAACCCGCCGTGCGGGACCGAGCCGTAACGGCGCAGGTCCAGGTACCACTGGTACTCGGCCGGGTCGTAGCCTTCGTGGTTAATTCGAGCCAGCAGTGCATCGCAATCATCTTCACGCACCGAGCCGCCGATGATCTCACCATAACCTTGCGGCGCCAGGCAGTCGAAATTCAATACTATGCGTGAATCATCGGGGTCGGGTTTCATGTAAAAGGCTTTGACAGTCTTTGGGTAGCGATGGACAAATACCGGCTGAGTGTGCAGTTGTGATATTATCGTTTCGTCCGAGCCGCCCAGGTCCTTGCCCCAGCAGAAACCCGCTGCCAGTTGCATGTGGTGAGGGATATTACCGATCTGCTCTCTCAACTCGGCGAGTTGTTCGCGTGCCTCGGCTATCTGCCGGGCAAGCTCGTCCTGGAGCCATTGTTTTTTCGCATTTTTTTGCTGTTCGGTCCAGTCGGTAATATTCTTGTCTAATTCGTCGGCCTGAGTTTGTTTTTCGGCGAGTTGGTTCTGGAGGAAATCTTTTACCCTTTGGCTGTGTAGCAGGTCCACGGCGTCGGTGTAGCTAAGGCGAACAAACGGCGGTTTGATTATTTCCAGGTCGGCGGTATCTCGCTGTAGTATTTCCAGCTCTGTTTTTCTTTGCGATAATACCGTCTGCACAACCGAATAAATAAACTGTTCGGCGACCTCGAAGAGGCCGTCGAGGTCGATATAGGCGATTTCCGGCTCGACCATCCAGAATTCGGTAAGGTGTCGGCGGGTCTTGCTTTTTTCAGCGCGGAAGGTTGGGCCAAAACAATAGACCTTGCCGAGGCTCATCGCGGCGGCTTCCAAATATAACTGTCCCGTCTGTGCCAGCGCTACTTTTTCGCCGAAATAGTCCACCTGAAAGAGCGTCTGTTCGCCTTCGCCGGCGGCGGGGGCGAAGATCGGCGTATCGACCAGCGTAAAACCGTTATCGTTAAAAAAACGTCTGATGGCATCGACCACTGTGTGACGGACACGGGCCAAGGCCCATTGCCGTTGGGATCGCAGATGCAAATGGCGATTTTTCATCAGGAAGTCGATGCCGTGGGCCTTTGGTGTGATCGGATAATCTTCGGCTCGGTGTACCACCTGTACGTCACAGGAAGTCAGTTCGTACCCGCCGACACTGCGCTGGTCCTCGTGCACAGTACCGCGGACGATCAGTGAGGATTCCTGTGTCAGGCGTTTGACGTCCTGGAAGGTTCTTGTGTTTTCGTCGGTTTTTTCGAGAATTGCCTGGCACAGGCCGGTGCCGTCGCGTAATATCAAGAACAGCACCCTGCCGCCGGTACGGGCATTATACAGCCAGCCTTTGATTTCAACTTTTTCTCCAATGTGTTGGGACATCCGGTCGATTGTGATTGTTTTCATTCTTTGTTTCCTGTTCTTAGTGGCGGGGTGAGGTTTGTCCCCGCACGTTTTTTCTATTCTTCGGGCGGTCGGCCTTTTGGCAGGATGATCCATGCGACGATATACGTGATGACCATTGGCAGCACACCGCTGATTACACAGGCGAATACCGCCGCCAGGCGGATCATACTGGAATCGACGTCAAACTCCCGGCCGATTCCGCCACAGATTCCGGCAATTTTAACATCTGTTTGCGAACGATATAGTTTTTTCATTGCATGGTCTCCTTGAACTGTCAGCAAAAGAGTTTTACAAAAGTTCCATTACCAGTAGTAGGTTGGGAGATAAACGCTTATGAGATTGCCGCAATCACCTTCGCAATGATGGAGAAGAAAAAACCCCCAGGAACAGGCCCGGGGGTTAAACACCAAGTCCATCCGGTATGCACAGCACATCATAGTGTGTCTGTGAGTGTGCATGATCGGAGAGTCGCAAGTCCTTTTCAAGTAACCGGCGGACCTGCGGCCCAGTAAGTTGGCTCTATTCCGTCTCGGCAGGGGCCGTAACGGGAGCCTTCTCTTTTTCCGGCGCGGCCGGCGTGTTCGACTTTTTGCAACCGAACAACACAAATACTGCCGTAAGTAAAACGGTGGTCATCACTAAAAGACTGGTTTTCATTACAATTTCCTTTCGCAATTATAAAAATCCTACCGCGGGCTTCGGCCCTGCGCTTCTTGTACACAAGGATTATTCTACCCTTCTCCAGGCATTTGTAACCTAAAAAATTCCAAGTATTTTTTTCGCAGGACAACCAAACAGATTCCGGCCAAGCGATCAATTTGCAATCACGGGGGAGAGGCATTTATCTGTCAGCTATAATCCTTTTATAAACAGGCACTTATGGCAGGCACACGGTCATAATTATTATTCTATGGTTGATAAATGGCCCAGCTTAATCCATAATGCCGCCGTTCTAAAATTATTTAGTGCGATGTCGCACTTTTTTTTTGTGTTGCTTATACGCAAAGTCAGAGCAGGGCCTGCTAATCCTGCTTCAATTACCATCCTGTTCGATATTCTTTATGCATCAATTCGTTGGCACGGTCATTGTTGGTAATTTTCACATTCTCAGCATCGTAGTACAGTTTGGATTGTGTGCGTTTTGCGAGATTGCCGAGCAGGACAAATTCGGTCAATGGGCCGGAATAGTTGAAATCGGCATTTGCCTTGCGGTTCTCTTTTATCGCATTGACCCACTCCATTTCGTGGCTAACCTTTATACGAGGCAGTGTTTTTGGCGGCTGCTTGTAAGCGTGCATCTTAGCTTCCGGAATAATCCGTGGGCTATCGCCATACACACCGCATGTGATCGTGCCTTTTTCACCTTTGAATAAAACACCGCCCTCGGACGGCAGTCTGCGACCGTCTTCAAGCTCTTCCGGCCGTGGTACTTCGATACCTTCATACCAGGTCAGCTTGACAGGGGGCAAATCTTCGCGGGCGGCAAAATAATAGTTTACTATCGAAGAAATCGGATGAGTCTGATTGTTCAGGTTCGATACGGTCGCACTGATTGCCTGGGGCTGTTTGAGCTTTAAGGCCATAAAGACCGAATCCAGTGTGTGAACGCCTCGGTCGCCCATCATGCCACAACCAAAATCATACCACGCACGCCAGCGGCCGGGATGATACGTAGGATGATAGTCACGCCACGGGGCCGGACCAAGCCATAAATTCCAGTCCAGTGCCTGTGGAACCGGCGGTTTTTCAGCGGGGATGTCATAGTGCGTAGTACACCAGTAAGCCTGTCCGGGAGGATAATAGGCCAGCGAACACCATGCATCAACCTTTTCAATTTTGCCAATGGCTCCATCCCAAATCCATTCACAAATGAGGTTGATACCTTCGTCTGAATGGCCCTGTATTCCCATCTGGGTGACAACGCCGGTTTCTTTGGCAATACGCGTCACATCACGCGCTTCCTTAACCGTATGAGTCAGGGGTTTTTGGCAATAAACGTGTTTACCCGCTTTCATACAATCAATTGTAATGATAGCATGAGTGTGGTCAGGGGTTGCGATTAGTATTGCATCGATATCTTTTTGGTCTTCAAGCATTTTACGGTAGTCTTTGTATCGCATGGCATTGGGATATCGATCAAAGGCATTGGCAGCGTATTGATGATCGACGTCACACAGCGCAACAATGTTCTGGCTTTCGAGGTTTTTGAGGTTTGCAAAACCCATTCCGCCAACGCCGATCCCGGCGATGTTGACTTTATCATTGGCAGATGTATGGCCGTTGCCGCCCAAAACGTGTCGTGGAATGATCGTAAAAGCGGTTGTCGCCGCGGCAGCAGCCAAAAAATGCCGTCTATTCATATTCTTATGATCTGTCATTTCAAAATCTCCTAAATTACACAGTGATCTTAGCAGCATTATGGTATGTTGTAAAGGGCTATCAATGGACTCCTTTGGGGCTTTAAGTTAAGGCTGTTACACCATGCTACCATAAGCCTATTATACACAAGGGGTTACGTCGTGCCGGAAAATAAAGCCACACCCCCTGGGCAGAGGGATCGGATTTTGGTTGACATTTTGGATGGGTCGTGGTAATTCTAGTTCATAGTTGAGATCGGCTGTGTTGGGATTATTTGTGGCGTGAGCTATAATAATACTGTCAAATTGTGAAAGGGATTGGTTATGGCTAAAAAAATGGAAATATACAAATGTGCGATTTGTGGAAACATTGTAGAGGTATTGCACGGTGGAGCCGGTGAGCTGGTATGCTGTGGAGAACCTATGTCGCGGCTAACTGAAAACACAACCGATGCCGCCAAGGAAAAGCATGTACCCGTAATCGAAAAGATCGCCGGCGGCTATAAGGTGAGGGTCGGCAGGGTGGCTCATCCAATGGAAGAAAAGCACTATATCGAATGGATTGAATTGCTGGCCGATGGTATGGCCTATCGCCAATTTCTGAATCCCGGTGATGCACCCGAAGCAGTATTCAATATCGGAGCGAACTCAGTAACCGCACGTGAATTTTGCAATCTTCACGGACTATGGAAAGGGGTATAAAATGGCAGTAACATTTAGTGCAGATGAAATTTTTGAGATGGCGGAGCAGATCGAACGAAACGGCGCCAAGTTTTATCGTGCCGCCGCGAAAGCGGTCTCGAATAAAGGCATGAAAAAGTTATTCGAAGAGTTGGCCCAGATGGAAGTGGAGCATGAAGAGACCTTTGCGTCTATGCGGGCCGAACTTACCGACAGTGAAGGGGCTGATGTTTATGATCCAAATGATGAAGTAGGATTGTATCTGCGGGCAATGGCGGATGGAAAAGTGTTTGATGTTGAAACTGACCCATCTGAACAACTGACGGGCAGGGAGACCCCACAAGATATTTTGAATACGGCCATAGGTCTGGAAAAAGACTCTATCGTTTTTTATCTGGGCCTGGAAAACTATGTTTCCGCTGAATCCGGCAAAGACAAAGTAAGGGGCATAATCAAAGAAGAGATGGGCCATATTGTTTTATTAAGTGACAAGCTCAAGGTTTTGGAACAATAATCAACATAAGGAAAGGAACATCAGAAATGGAAAAATACAGATGTACAGTGTGCGGTTATATTTATGATCCGCAAATTGGCGATCCGGATGGCGAAATCGAGCCAGGTACCGCATTTGAAGATCTTCCCGACGATTGGATATGTCCCGAATGCGGCGCCGGCAAAGACGAATTTGAAGCTGAGTAATATGGATTACGATATTTCCATAATACGGCCACAAATGCGTAGTGATGATTTTAAGATTAGAGGGCAGGATACGCCCCCTGCAAGATTGAAAGATATCAGAAAGGGGCTTCTTGCACTGCATACGCTGGAGCTTATGGCATCGACGATATATAAAATCCAGATTACCAGCAGCAAAGATGAGTTGAATCGCCAGTTGATCGCCGCCATGTGCAATGAGATGGTTCATTATCAAGACTTCCAGGTCAAGCTGTTCGAATATGGATGGAAGCCGAGCAAATTACGATGGCTATATTGGCTTGTTGGTTTTGCGTTTGGATTCATTTCCCGATTAATAGGCACAAAAGCGATTCTCAGGACCGGCATCTGGGTCGAATCAAAAGCTGTCAGCCACTATGACGAACTTCTCCATAATGTCAACTGGGATGAAGACACTCGCAAAGTGATTGAAAAAGATCAGGCAGATGAACAAGGGCACATCACAAGATGGAAAAATTTATATCAATCGATACCATAGAGCTTTAGTGTTTCTATAGAGAGGCAGGTAAATATGTTAGAAGACGGCGATAAAGGAGTAATTATTCAGCGGGATAAGCAGACATACGCGATAGCACCACATATTCCATGCGGAGTTGTCAGTCCGGAGATATTACGGAAACTTGCTGATGTATCTGAAAAGTACCAAGCGGCTGCACTAAAAATTACCAGTGCTGCAAGGATAGCAATGGTCGGCATCAAGGAAGAAGATGTCGATAATGTTTGGGCCGATCTGGGTATGTCACCCGGTGCGGCAATTGGCCTTTGTGTTCGAAGCATTAAAGCATGCCCTGGAACAACATTTTGCAAACGCGGTATGCAGGACAGCCTGACACTTGGGATGAAACTCGATGAGAAACACCACGGACTGGAGTTGCCGGGTAAGCTCAAAATGGGCGTGAGTGGCTGTCCAAACCAGTGTGCTGAGACATGCATCAAAGATATCGGGCTTGTTGGAATGAAAAGTGGCTGGAGGTTGCTTGTTGGAGGCAATGGCGGAAGCAAGCCCCGGCTTTCACAGGAACTGACCAGAGACCTGACAACCGAGCAGGCACTGGAGCTAATCGACACTATTATCGAATACTACAAAGCCAATGCGAAACCACATCAGAGATTAGGAGCCATGATGGAAAAAACAGGTTTCAATGAATTTAAGGCAGCGATTCTTGGCGATTAGACAGATTAGACCATTAAAGGATGTGTTGGAAAGGTTGTACGAAAGGTATAACCGTCGCAGCCTGATAAAGCCGGACCCGTTGCAGTTTGTCTATAAATATCACAGCAGGGCGGATATGGAAATTGCCGCTCTGCTGGCATCCAGCCTCGCCTATGGCCGGGTGGAGCAGATCGAAAAAAGTCTGACCGACCTCTTTAGCCGCATGGGCAAAAGCCCTTTCGAGTATGTGCTGAATTTTAATGCGGAAAAAAGTCAGGGCCTGGCAAGTTTTAAACATCGTTTTGCCACCGGCCGAGATATTTCGCATTTGCTCAAGTCACTGCAGCGTGTTTTAGAAAGCTTCGCCTGTCTGGAAGAATTCTTTTTAGCGGGTTACAGCGATCGCGATGAAGATATTATTCCAGCTATGTCGCGATTTTGTAATTCGCTGACCGCCGGTTATGACAGCAATAGTAGCCCTGCCAGCGAAACCCTCAAACACCTGCTTGCCGACCCCGCCAGGGGAAGCGCATGCAAAAGGCTTAATCTTTTTTTGCGATGGATGGTGCGCGATGATGCTGTCGATACGGGGCTATGGAAATCGGTCGATAAAGCAAAGCTGATCGTGCCGGTCGATGTTCATATAGCCAGATTGTGTAAAATTCTGGGCCTCTACAGCCGCAAGACCGTTTCCCTGGCAACAGCCGTGGAGATCACCAACAGCTTCAGGAAGATCGAGCCGGCTGACCCTGTCAAATATGATTTCGCCTTATCGAGAATTGGGATTGTGGAAAACTGTAACGGCCGTTTCCGCCTGCAATGCCGCGATTGTGAACTTCTGGAATATTGTTTTAAGGAGTATTCTTCTGCGGTTTCCTGTTGAGAGTTAAAGGGGGCAAAAAAGTCCACGATATCTTTTAGATATAACTAATTGTCATATATCAGGTTACGCTGCGAGTAATTCAAATATTACCAACTAAACTGGATAAGAACCTAATTTTCTTTATAGTTCTCTTTTCGAGGGCTGCCGCTTCCAGATGGTTTCAATCTGTTCGAGAGATATTCCCTTGGTTTCCGGGACGAATAAGCAGACAAACACTACCAGAACGACACAAAAAAGGCCGTAAATCCAAAACGGGAAAGCATGATGGAATTTGTCCACCAGCCATTCATTTTTGTTCATCATGGGAAATGTTTGCGAAACCACATAATTAGCCGCCCAGAGGCAAACGGTAGCAATTGCCATAGCTCTGCCACGAATTTTAGTTGGGAAGATTTCCGAAAGGATAACCCATGTTACCGGCCCCACAGAAAGAGCGAAACAGGCAATATAGCCCAATATAAATATCAATGCCCAAAGTTCAGTCTTTTGATAATAGACAGCCAATCCCATCGCCATTAGCGTGATACCCATTCCCGCTGAGCCGATAATCATCAGTGGTTTGCGTCCCAGTCGATCTACGGTCCAGATGGCGATTATTGTGAATAACAGATTCACCGCGCCTACCACGATAGTCTGGAGAAGAGCGATATCGGAACCGGTGCCCAGTTTTTTAAAAATTTCCGGTGCGTAGTAAAGAAATACATTTATACCTGTAACCTGCTGCAAAACGGCGAGGACTACTCCTATTATCAGTACTATCCTCATGCCCGGCTTTAACAATTGAGCAATGGAGCCGCTTTCATGGGCAATGGCATCCTGGATGGCCGCCAGTTCGTGTCTGGCATGGTCAGCACCATCACCATCAGCCCGTGAAAGAATCGCCAGGGCTTCGTCACTACGTTGTTGCTTAGTAAGCCAACGGGGACTCTCTGGAACCAGAAATAACAGGATTAATAAAAGGAGGGCGGGAATTGCTTCGGAGCCAAACATCCATCGCCAGCCGAACTGCACGTTCCACTCTTCGCTGCCCTGAGCGGCAATGAAGTAATTCACGAAATATACCATCAGCATACCGAAGACGATCGCAAACTGGTTTACTGAAACCATTCGGCCTCTTATTCCGGCAGGGGAAATCTCAGCGATATACATTGGTGAGGTCATGGAGGCTGCTCCTACGCCAAAGCCTCCGATAATTCGAAATATTATGAATTCCCCCAGAGTTCGCGGCAGGGCGGTACCTAAAGCTGAAACCAGGAACATGACTGCTGAGAGTATCAGCACCTTTTTTCGTCCCAACCGATCACTTAAAGTTCCCGCAATGGCTACACCTATAATACAGCCTATCAAGGCACAGGAGGCGGCCCAGCCTTCCTGAGCGGGATCAAGCTCAAAACGTTTTATCAGGAAGCCGATTCCGCCGGAAATTACAGCGGTATCATAGCCAAATAGAAGGCCGCCTAGCGCCGCCACCATACAGGTAAAAGCGACATAAAACATGCTGCCTTTTTCATTTTCCGGAGGATTCGAAGCAGATGATTCATTCATATTTTATTACTTTCGTTAAGTTGGACAAACAAGCATCGATTACCTGCCGCTATCCTTGATAGCACGAAACAGGGCCAGCATATTTTCTACAGGGACATTGGCCTGAATGTTGTGGATGGCATTGAAAACAAAGCCGCTGTCATTGCCAAAAATATTTATCCGCTCGCGGACCTCTTTATAGACTTTGTCAGGCGTTCCAAAAGGTAGAGTATTTTGGGTGTCCACGCCACCTCCCCAGAAGACCAGGTCCCGGCCGAATTCTTTTTTAAGTCGTTTCGGGTTCATGCCGGCAGCGGAGCATTGTACGGGGTTTAAAATATCGAAACCCGCTTCGATAAAATAAGGAATTAAATCATAGACGGCTCCACAGGAATGAATGAAAACTTTCCAATTGGTATGCTTATGAATGTATTCGTTGACAGTCTTATGAAAGGGCATAAATAAATCGCGGTAGGCCTGCGGTGAGATAAAGGGTCCAGACTGTGTGCCGAAATCCGCGCCGGTGGTAAAGGCGGCTTGTACTTTGTCGCCTAACGCCCGGACCAAAAGCTGCAGATTCTTGATCGCAATTTCGCACTGACCTTCGAACACCTTATATACATAATCCCTGCGAGCTATCGTCGAGACATACCATTCTTCCACTTCTCGAATTCCCTTGGTCCGTTTCATCCACATCGCCGGGACCAAAGCGATATCGCCAAAAGAGGTTCCGGGCGTACTGATGATAGAGCCTTTATTCTTTTTTTCTGCCCGCCCGGCTGCCTCTACCAGAAGTTGGATGTCCTCATCACAGAGCAAGCCAAACTCCTGGAGGTTATCCGCCGGGTCCAGCTTTTCCTCTTCGATAGGTTCCTGGCGGCAAATAGCATCGAAATAAAAACCATCTTTCGGCATGTGGCCGCTGGGAGGAACCGAGGTGTCACCCTGTGGGTACATGTACCAGCCGCCGCCCGGAGCCGGGGTCACATTAAATTGCCCGGGAACCAAAACCTCCGTGCCATCGAACATAGTAAAAGGCTTCCAGTCGGTATTTACGAAGCCGAACATGGTCCTCGGCATCAATACCGCCATCACGTCAATACCCAGGGCTTCCATCAACTCGTCATCAATTTCGCCCAACATCTGGTAAGGCTCTATGATCTTGACCCGATAATCTTTGTCGCCCAGCACCGCTTGTCGAAGCCGGGTCAAGGCGCCGGCGGTGATGCCAGTTACGTGTGTCGATCCGAAATCCACACACACTCGATCGACCTGCTCATGGTTCAGGGTTTTCTGCAAACGTTCTCTGGAATTCATTGTGTCTCCTTGTATCAAAAGGATTGATCTGTCTGCTTTCTGATGAGTTTACTCTATTTTCATTGATTAGTTTTGTCATTTTTTGGGCTTTGGTTTGGTTCTTCCCGGTCGTGCCCGTACGGGTGAACCCCAGAGCGGCGAGATCATCTTGACACTCCACTCGGTATATTTTTCCTGCAGATCCTTGAGCACCTGCGGGTAGTTCTGTGCAAGGTTTCGGCTCTCCTGCGGGTCTGCCAACACGTCATACAATTCATCTTCGTTTGCCATACGGACCAATTTCCATTTGCCTTTGCGGACGGCATGTTTTGGGCCGGACCGCCAAAAAAGAATCTCATGCGGCGGCGTTTGCTTGTTGCCGGTGAGAGAGGGCAACAGGTCCACGCCGTCGAGGACACGATCTGTTGGCAACTTTGCCTGCCCTGCCGCGGCCGCCGTCGGTAGAATGTCCAAAGATATTACCGGATGCTCATAGACTTTTCCGGCCGGGATGTGCTTCGGCCACTGCACGAGGAACGGCACTCGAATGCCGCCTTCGTACATTGTTCCCTTGGTGGCCCGGAATGGATCGTTCCGCGAACCGTTTGCCTGCGGTCCACCGTTATCATTAACGAAAAAGACCAGCGTATTCTCTTCCAATCCGTGTTCGCGCAGCTTTGCCAAGATTTTGCCGATACCCTCATCCATCGCAGTTAACATACCGGCATATTTTTGTCGTTTCGGATCGGTTATATGTGGAAACTTGTCCTTATAGCGTTCGGGAGATTGCAGCGGCGTATGCACCGCATTGTAGGCCAAATACAGAAAAAACCGCTTCTCGTGATTCTTTTCGATAAATGCTACCGCCTCCCGCGAAAAGGCATCCGTGAGATATTCCTTTTCCGCAACCGGCTGCGTACCGCGTAGAATCGGATTAAACGTTGCCAAGCCCGGATCGATATACGAATGGTTCCCGTGCAAAAAGCCGAAAAATTCATCGTACCCTCGCTTATACGGATGAAAATGTGGATGAATTCCCAGATGCCACTTGCCGACCGCCCCGGTTACGTAGCCCGCCGATTTCAAGACGTCGGCGATGGTAATTTCTTTTAACGGCAGTCCCACATTCTCCTGCAATCCCTGGGGAGGCGGCCCCGTGTTATACTCGTGTCCAAATCGCTGCTGATATCGTCCTGTGGCTAAACCGGCCCGCGTCGGACTGCATACGGGACACGATACATACCCGTTCGTAAACCGCACTCCTTTCTGGGCGATCGAATCTATGTGGGGCGTGACAATATCCTTTCCCCCATGCACGCCGATATCGGCATAGCCCATATCATCACTGATAATGACAATAATATTCGGCTTACGTTCATCCCGGGATATACCTTGCCGCTGCCTCTGTGAAAAGCACCCCGGCATCGCTGAAGCCGCTATGCCTGCCCCAACCCCCAAAGTCAAATTTCTGAGAAAATCCCTGCGATTATGGTTATTGCGTGTCATCTCCTATAATCCTTTCGTATATGGAGGAACAAAGCTTGTTTTGTCCTGATTATACAGCTTCTGTACGTTTTTGTGCATAATTTTTTTCCATGGGCAGAATCTGCTACAATTCGCTGGTCAATCACCATTCAAAGCGTCAAATTACCAAAAATCGCTGAGTTTTCCGCTTCACTTGGTAAAAATGTTATGTAAAAACCCCCGTCCTCCACAAAAGAGGCGTGTGGGGCAAGGGAAGAACAAGGGGGTGGGTTGGTGGGACAGTTGGTCAATGGGTGGGTGGATATTGGTGGGATAAATTTTCTTGGAAAGGATTTGGCGGTCGGTTATACTAAACGCGCATCGTTGTACCTGGCAGGGCCAATCGTAAAACCTTGTGATTTATGTAAATATAACTTTTACCACCTGGCATTTTCATTCAGTATGGATATATGGTTCCTCATAAGAATCTGTACAGAACACGAGGCTAAGAACTGCTGTATC
>CAZICK010000083.1:0-16943 GCA_964537505.1 uncultured Pirellulales bacterium | reverse complement strand
CCTCGAATGGCAGGACGTATATAATTCCACTATCGTCAATCAGTTAAGTTCCATCAAATATAATGTGTCCGTAACTATGTGGCGATGTATCTCGGGTAATGTCGGTTTCGAAGGCGTTGTCATGAGCGGTCTGCCGGGCAATCCTGTTACAACCGCCGACGGCTCATACTCAGTTGAAGTTCAGGAAGGCTGGAGCGGCACGGTAACGCCGACATTAGCAGGTTATACATTTAGCCCTGCGAGCAGGATATACGCAAACGTAACCAGCGACCAGCTTAACCAGGATTACACTGCTCACAGTGTGCGGGGAGACACTAACCTCGATGGTAAGATCAATTTGGTGGATTTCGCGTGTTTAGCCGCGAACTGGCTGGATACCGACTGTGATGCGGGCAATAATTTCTGTAGCGGGGCGGACATCGACCAGGCAGATGGTGTTGGACCGGATGATCTGCTTATTTTGGCCGACAATTGGCTGGAAGGCGCTTCGCACCTGATAGCACGTTGGAGACTGGATGAATTGGATGGTACGGTTGCCGGTGATAGTGTGGGTGGTAATAACGGAACACTTAAAGGTAATCCGACATGGCGGCCGAGTGATGGTAAGATAGGCGGGGCGCTGGAATTTGACGGGGTCGGTGATTATGTGGAAGTCGAAGGTTACAAAGGTATTAGCGGGACTAATCCTCGAACTATAACCGCATGGGTAAAGGCGGAGTCAAATGGATCGACACTGTCGATTGTGCGTTGGGGTACGATGGAAAGCAGCGGCGCACTGTGGTCTAATGTGATCACCGCCGATGGCAAACTCCGGGTTGCTGTGTGGGGCGGCAGTATTGTCGGTGATACGATTATAAATGATAATACCTGGCATCATGTAGCCATTGTGTTGCCAGATAAAGAGGGTGTGAAAGTCGAAGATATACGGCTTTATGTAGATGGTGGGCGGGAAGATACCACTGTCAGCAATGGCGCCCAGACAATCGACACCGCTGTCGGCACAGATTTATTGATTTCTTTGGACGGTTCCGACGGCCTGCTGGATGATGTTCGGATTTATGACTATGCGGTTCCTGAATACCTGATCGCGGAGATGGCTAATTTATCGTTGATTGCACATTGGCAGTTTGATGAGTCGAGTGGTACGGTTGCCAGTGATATTGTGGAGGGCCACAATGGGACGCTTAATGGCGATCCGACGTGGCAGCCTAGTGGTGGGAAGATTGGCGGTGCGCTGGAATTTGACGGGGTCGGTGATTATGTGGAAATCGAAGGTTACAAAGGTATCAGCGGGTCGAATGCTCGAACCGTAACCGCATGGGTAAAGGCTGAATCAGGCGCATCAAGCCTGTCGATTGTGCGTTGGGGTACGATGGAAAGCAGCGGCGGCCTATGGTCTAATGTGATCAACACTGATGGCAAACTGCGAGCCGCCGTGGTTGGCGGCAGCATTGTCGGTGATACGGTTATAGATGATAATACATGGCATCACGTGGCGATTGTGTTGCCGGATAAAGAGGATGTGAAAGTCGAAGACATACGGCTTTATGTAGATGGCGAGCAGGAAGATACCACCATCAGCTTTGGCAGCCAGACAATCGACACAGGCGTCGATATGGATGTCTTGATTTCTTTAGACGGTTCCATTGGTCTGCTGGATGATGTTCGGATTTATAATTATGCGCTAAACGAGGGTGAGATTGGCTCGCTGGCGGGAGTATTGTGACAGTGAGTGAACAGTGTAAAAGCGATGGGCGGCCGCTGGTGGCCGCCCCTGTCGCAGTACGGGTCAGATTCAGTTACTTATTCAACTCGACGATCGTGATATTACGGAACTCTACGCGCGACTCGTGACCGAGGATGGCGATATAGCCTTTTTTGCGCAGCAGTCCTTTATTGCTTTTCAGTATCTCCGGGGTAGCGGCCTTTTCGAGGTCCGCATCGACAATCTTGGCGCCATTGAGCTTGACGGTAATGTGTGGGCCGTCGGCGATGACTTCCTGGCGGTTCCACTGACCGACGGGTTTCAGATAGCCGCGTTTGGCGGGAACAACCCCATAAATCGAGCCGTGGAACTGATAGGGCCTGAGGTCTTTATATCCCTCGGCGGAATTGTCCAGGATTTGAAGCTCCATCCCGTCATAAGCGGGATTGCCCTCTATGGGAACGCGGATTCCCAGTCCGTTATTGGCGCCAGGCGAAAGCTTGAATTCAAAACGCAGCTTAAAATCGCTGTATTCACGTTCGGTATAAAGATTTCTGCCAAAATTAGTTTCCTTAAGGCAGACCAGTTTGCCGTCTTCGACGGTGTAACCATCCGTAGCACCTTTCCAGCCGGTCAGGTCCTTGCCGTTAAACAACGATGTCGGCTGTGCGCACGAACAAGACAATACCGCCATGGCCGCCAACATAATGCCCAAAACTACAGTTTTTTTATACATTGTTACATCTCCTGTTAACTTTCGCAGTTTTTTAAAGCCAATTTTCATTCAACAAGATTCCAGTAAATCATTTTCCGCCTTTGAAGAATAAAATTAACACCACCGCACAGATCAGTATAAGAGTGCAGGGCACGAGGAAGATCGACCGCCAACTGAATTTGCCGGCAACATTACAGCGGTCCATGACCGCCCCGGTGAATTGCGTACCAAAAAAGAGTCCAAACCCTACCGTAGCCATAAATAGTAACGCCTGGGCGGAACTAGCGATTGTTTTTTCCGCTACGCTGTTGACATATATCTGTCCACCGATAATGAAAAAGACATAAGCGCAGCCGTGCAGAGCCTGTGAAGCAATAACAAGCCCTTTGGGCTTCATAGCAGAATAGGCCAAATACATTATCAGCCAGCATAGTGCTCCGACCGCCAGGGTCCATTGAAATCCCTTGGCCAACAGCCAACCCAGCACAAATAACGTCGCCAGCGTTTGTGCCGCCTGGGCGATGGTCATAGCGGCCGGTACATCCTTGCTCTGGACGCCAATATCACCAAGGTACTGGGCTGTGCCCAGGAAATAGAACTGGAGCTGAGCCGCCACGACAAAAGATACAATCATAAATATCAGGAACTGACTGTCACTTAGCATTGCGAATGCCTGGACAAAAGGCAGTACCTCACCGGCTGTTCCTTTTGGTGGCGTATTGGGCAGCAAGAAACAAAAAGCGCCCATGACCAGCGACAATACTCCGGCAAATTTCAAACAGTCTTCGCCGCTGCCGCTTCCTTTTGCCCGTCGCCATGCGGTCAGTGCCAGACCCACCAGCACCCATGCTATCGGGGCCCATATAAAGATGCCGGGTGATTGTTTACCCGCATCCGTCAGGTGAGAAAACATCAGGGAATTTACCAGCGGCAGCGTGGCGGCGTAACATAATGAATAGAGCATCATTACTCCAAACAAACTGCCGAAAGTTTTTTTGTTGGCCGCCCAGACCAGCAATACCGCGCCGATCAGATGGGCCGTACCCAGAATATATTCCGTACTGATCCATCTGTCGGCAATCTGTCCGGCGATAAGCGGCGAGATAATGCATCCGATGGGGATCGTACCGTATATCCAGCCGGTCTGTTTACCACTCATCTTGAGCGGTCCCAGCAGACGAGCCGCCAATACCGGCGACCACGCGCCCCAAATCGCAAACTCCAGAAACATCATCACACTTAACAAAAGATATAATTGTGCATTCACAGCGCTCTCTCCTTAAATTCGGTTTGGTTTAGTTGCTACCTCACCAGTCTTTCGACTGCCAGTTTGATATCGCCGACCCGATCGTCACCCGCTTCCCGTTCTATCGCCAGGACGCCGGCAAAGCCGACTTCCCTGAGCACTTTCAAAAAGGCTCCGCTGTTCACCTGCCCATCGCCCCAGGGCACTTCCGCCCCCCACTGGCCGGGCGTTTTGGTTCTGATAGCGTCCTTGATGTGAACATGTTTGATCCAGGGCGCCAGCACCCGCACCGCTTCGATCGGATCGCCTTTGTCATAAAGAATCATATTGGCCGGGTCAAAATTCACGCCCAGCGCCGGATGGTCCAATTCTTCCAGAAACGTTTTCAGATCATCGGCCGTTTCCTGACCCGTTTCCATCAACAGCATAATGTCTTCTTCCGCGGCCGCATCGGCCAGGCATTCAATGCGGTTGTAGAACTTTTTGGCGTATCCCGGCCGCGTCTCGTCGATAAAACCGGCGTGCATCGACAGATACTTCACACCCAGTTGGGCCGTGACCTCCACAGCCTTGATCGTCAATTCCTTATTCCGCGGCCAATCTTTGTCGGGCACTATGCCACCGGTTACCTTGATGGCATCCAGCGTCGAATAGTCTTCCTGTGGAAAAGCGATCATCGTAGAGCTTATCGTCCAACTCTGCTGCTTTATCGCCGCCAGGTATTTGTCTCCGCCGGCCTCCATCACCGGCCCGACCGCCAGGTGGACATGATCGATTCCGAGCTTTTTCATTGCCCCGGCCACCTCGGCCACGCCCACCTGTAACGACCAACTGCAAACGCCCACCGGCCAATCGCCATGTTCAGCCATATCTACCTCCTGTCCGTCAACGACGGTAAAAAGAACTTGATTGTATAGAACAATTACATTGCCCTGTTTTTTATGTCAGCGATACCTTGCAGCCTTTGCGGGCCGCTTCCTTTTCCGCTTCCACAATTCTAACCGAGTTTAGCGATTGCTCCAGTGTGGTAACCTGCGGTACTTTTTCGCCGCTGAGCACCTTGGCAAAATGGGCTATCTCTAAGGAATAGCCATCCCCCTTGGCGACCTTGGGGGTAAATGCTTTGCCCTGGGCCGGGCATATTCTAAATGTCGGCTGTCGTGTGCAATCGTAAACGATCGTCGCCTTTTCGAGCATGATATTGAAGCTCATTTCGAAACCGAACGATTCCATTACCGCCCAACTTCCTTCGGCGGTAACTACCTTGTCGTCGTCATAAAGGTATTTGGTGACGATGTGAGCCGTACCGCCGTGCGGTCCCTGAGCCGCATGACTGCAAAGGGCATGGGGAACACCGAACAGATACTGCACATAATCCGTATCGTGGATGTGCAAATCCAAAACCATACCGCCGCTGCGCTGTTCGTCCATGAACCAATTGTCCCAGGCCCATCCCGGCGCGGCGCCCAGGCGCTGAAACGTAGCCGCTATCACCCTGCCGAACTCACCGCTGGTTACAATCTCCTTCGCCTTGGCGTATTCCGGCCAAAAACGCACGCAATGACCAATCTGTAGGACCTTGCCGCTAATCTGGGCGGCCCTTATCATCTGCTGGCAGTCGGCTGCATTTAGCGCCATCGGCTTTTCACATAGAACATTCACCCCCGATTTCAGGGCCATCTGTGAATACTCTCTGTGCATATAGGTCGGCAGCGCAATCGAAACCGCGTCTAACTCCTGCTGGGCAAGCATCTTACTGAAATCCGTATAAAGCTCAAGCCTGCCGAAATCCACCGCTGCTGCCGCCCCTTCGATATTGCCAATGGCCTTATTCGTATCGGCTACGATATTCGGGTTCGCATCGCAGATGGCAACCACCCGTGCATTCGCCAATCCTTTCCAGCACTGGTAATGCATCCGCCCCATAAAACCAAAACCCGCGATTGCCACGGTCAGCATATTCACACTCCTATGTTAAAAATCCTTTAACTTCGTGATTCTTCCATTCCAGCGAGCGACCAACAAGAGCGGCCTTTTGCCAACCTAATAGAACAGAAAAAGTGGCTATGCCACTGGATTTTCCGGTAGTATATCGAATCGGCCGGTCGGATACAACCGCCGTAACGGGTTTTTCTCTAAATTACCGGCTTCCGCCGGACCTCCTTGTGTCAAGATGATGACATTATGCTAAATTGTTGAGAAAACGTAAGTTAAATACAAATTCCCATACGCTAATTATCTGCAAAGCCGCTGTTGGAACTCCAGAACGACAGAGTACGCCGCCAAACGCTATCTTCTTGTAATAGCAGGACTTATCGACGGCCATACCATTTTCTGGTGGCCGGATTTACTCTGAAGCGATACTGATCCCCCTGTGGCAGGCAGAATAATCAAAAAAAAAAAAAACGGCAAAATTATAGGCTTGACCTGCTTGCCCGACTGTGTTATCATTCTGTATAGCGTTAGTATAACTTGCCTATGGTGCCTGATGCCGGGCTTGGCTTACGCCGGTAAGCGTGAAAGGCCCGGTGAATATCAAGGAGAATTTCCATGAAGAAGAGAAAAGGTTTTACGTTAATTGAATTGTTGGTGGTTATTTCCATCATTGCCCTGCTGATATCAATCCTGATGCCGGCCCTGGCCAAGGCCCGGGAGCAAGCCAAGGTTGTCCAGTGCGCGAGCAATCTCAGGCAAATAGCCTTGGCGATGGCCATGTACGTTCACGAGAATGATGATCAAACTATGTTATTTCTCCATGGCAGCGATCTGTTTTCTTACACCGGGTCTCGCGAATACTGGATCCATGCATTGACCCCATATTTCAGTGGTACCAAGGCATTTCTCCAAGACCCGATTAGATACCGAGAGGGAGTGATAAAAATAGCCACCTGCCCGTCAGCACTGTTTAAGGTACCGGAGGGGGGTGATGATAAATTAAGTCCCATGTGGTATGGAGGGGCTAAAAGAACTTGGCGATGGCAATTCACTGAAGGTTCCTACGGAATAAATTGTTGGCTGTTACCCAGATCCCTCCCGAACGATAGTGCGTATTATTTGTATGAGGCGTATATCGAACCGAACCCACTAAAGATCTGGAAGAAGTACTCGACAATCCCATCTGATGTTCCCTTAGTAGGAGACTCCTTTTGGGTCGGCGCATGGCCGGGACTGGATTCAGGTACGGAATTTCCCACTAGGCCGCCACAACCCGATTACATACCGACAGCCCAGCAACTGGAAGAACCCAACTGGGGGATGTACGAAGGTATAGAGCGTTTTTGTGCCGATCGTCACGGTATGGCGGTCAACATGGCTTTTGTCGGCGGCAATGTCGAAAGAGTGGAACTGGCGGATCTGTGGGCCCTCAGATGGCACAAGACCTACTACCGTTTTTATAATATCACTGTTCCACAATAAGAACGGGCCAATAACCAAGTTGCCGGTCTTTATCAATCAACGGTCACAGGTGATTTTCTGGCCTTGGCCGGTTTAGAGGGTTTAGACGGCGCCTTGGCTGATTTGGGTGATGCCTTGGTTGATTTGGCTGCCTTTTGCCCCTTTTTCGGTGCGGCTTTCTTTTTCTTACGTTCCAGCAACTCGTCCGCTTCCTCGTATGTTTTAGGCGGCCAAACGCCTTTTCCCTGCAACTCTTTGAGGCGATCGAGTTGCTTGATACTGACTATGGTACGGCACCTTGGAAACCGGCCACAACCAAGGAACGGCCCTTTTTTGCTTTCACGTATCACCAGTTCACCACTGCACTTGTAGCATTTAATACCGGACGGTTTAGGCGGCGGTTTCGGCGGCAGCGGGTTACCTTCTTTGTCCAGTTGCTGTGTGGTTTTGCACTGCGGATAGTCGCTGCATCCGAGAAAGGCGCCAAACCGCCCTTCGCGTAAGATCATCTCTTTACCGCACTTAGGACATTTGTGCTGTGTTTTTTCCGGCTCGGTCATTTTTCCATTCCGGTCACACGGCGAGGCAAACTTGCACTTCGGATAACCGCTGCAAGACAGGAACCGCCCATTCTTGCCAAACCGATACACCATAGGTTCTCCGCACTCGGAACACGTGTATTCAGACGGTTGAGTCTCCGCCTTGGCATGTGTCATCTCTTGATGTGCCCGATCGAGATTATCCTTGAACGGCCCATAAAATTCATTAAGTACCTGCACCCAGTCGAGATGCTGTTCTTCTATCTTGTCGAGTTGTTCTTCCATGTGACTGGTAAATGCCAGGTCCATCACCCGCGGAAAGTGCTCGTTGAGCTTTTCGGTTACCACGATCCCCAGATCCGTAGCATAAAACTTACGTTCGAGTTGTTCGACGTAGCCGCGGTCCTGGATCGTCGAAATAATGGTCGCGTAGGTACTAGGCCGACCGATGCCCTCCGCCTCCAGCGTCTTGACCAGCGATGCCTCCGTATAACGCGCCGGCGGCGAAGTAAAATGCTGATTCGCCTGCGTCTTCACCGGCCAGACCTCCCGGCCCTGCTCAAGTTTTGGCAGTATCTGATCGCCGTCGCTGGTCGCAACGCCGTTAACCTTCATAAATCCGTCAAAAACCAGTTGTCGGCCCATCGCCTTGAATACCGCCTGGCCCATATCGGTCTGGGCGGTAATACTGACATTGGTAACGTCCCACTGGGCATCGGTCATCTGACAGGCCACAAACCGCCGCCAGATCATATCGTACAACTTATACTGCTGTCCCGTCAGATCGCTTTTAACCCGCTCCGGAGTCAAATTGACATCGGTAGGACGGATCGCTTCGTGAGCCTGTTGGGCCGACTTATTGCTCGAACCATGTTTATTAGGTTTCGTCGGCAGATAATCTTTGCCAAAATTTTCATCGATAAAGCTGCGTACAGCATCGATCGCCTCGGGCGCCAAATGAGTACTGTCCGTACGCATATAAGTAATCAGCCCCACACTGCCCAGCCCCGCTAATTCCATACCCTCATACAACTGCTGTGCCGTGCGCATCGTACCTTTGGTAGAGAAACCCAGCCGATTTGCCGCCTGCTGCTGCAACGTTGAGGTTATAAAAGGAGCCGGGGCTTTCGATATGGTCCGTTTGGTCTGAATCTCAGCAATCTGGAAATCCACACCCTGCAGGGCCTTGTGAACAGTCATGGCGTTGTTTTCGTTGTCCGGTCGGAAAGCCTTGCCCGCCCACGTGGCCAACTGTGCTTCAAGACTGTGATTTTTGGTCAGCCATTGGTTCCTTTGCTTGGCGGTGGGAGCCTTTTCTTCGAAACCATCCAAAAATTCCTGCCACCGCGTCGCCAGATTTTTGTCCTCGTAGGTCGAGAAAATACCGCTGATCTTCCAGTATTCCTGCGGCTCAAACGCCTGAATTTCCTTTTCCCGACCGACAATCAGCTTTACTGCCACCGACTGCACCCGGCCCGCCGAAAGCCCCCGTGCAACCTTTTTCCATAATAACGGGCTGATCTCGTATCCCACAATACGGTCCAATATTCTACGAGCCTGTTGAGCATAGACTTTGCCCATATCCAGTTCCGCCGGATGAGCGAAGGCGTCCTGGATGGTACTGCGGGTAATAGCATTGAAAACCACACGCCGGTATTTTTCCGGCTTGATTTTGAGCGCCTCTACTAAATGCCATGCTATCGCCTCACCTTCCCGGTCCAGGTCAGGTGCCAGATAGACCATATCGGCGGCCCCGGCCGCCTTTTTCAGACTGGCAACTGTCTTTTTTCGCCCGGCAATTATCTCGTAAGTTGGTGCGAACGAGTTACTTATGTCAACAGACATCTCCTTGCCCGGCAGATCACGGACATGGCCCATACTGGCTTTGACCTCAAAGCCGTCACCTAGATATTTTTCGATGGTCCTGGCCTTAGCCGGGGATTCGACAATTACCAGTGATCGTCCGCTAGAAGATGATTTCTTTTTAGCTGCCATAATACAAGATTATACGCAAATTGTGATCAAAAGCGATCAAAAGACTCTAACTTACTGCAATATAAGGAGTTAAAGTTCTCAAGCAGTCGATCTCGTCGTGTTTGACCGCGCGCAAAGCGATTTTTAACTCACACCACGGGAAGTTCTATCGGCCAATCTGCGGGTATTCTATAAAAACGTAGCCTTAATCCGTGAGAAAACTGTCTGGCTGCAAATAACAGACCATCAATATCCTGTCAAGATAATAATTTTATTGTCCCACCATGTTGAGTGGTTAAGGAAACGTCAAGCCGCCGTTAACACAAATATTCTGACCGGTAATAAACGAAGCTTCTTCGCTGGCAAAATAAAGCGCCATTGCCGCAATGTCTTCGGGCCTGCCCCAACGCCCCAAAGGAACGCTTTCCAGATAATCGTCTTTCAGTTCCTGGGGAATATTTTTATGGCGGTCCAGCAGTATCCAGCCTGGTGCGATCAAGTTTACCGTGATATTCCATGGCGCAAGTTCGTTTGCCATGCTTCGGGTCCATCCGAGTTGTCCCCCTTTAGCTGCTACATACGCACTGTATTGGCTGTCCCCGCGTTCGAACACTTCACTACCGATATTGATAATTCGGCCCCATTTCGCAGCCTTCATACCGGGCAAAACGGCACGGGTCAGCAGAAACGGGCTTTTAATAAAAAAATCGACCATCAACTGATAAAACTCCCAGTCGTATTCTTCTATGGGTTTTTGCACCTGTGGCGGCGTCGCGTTTATAACCAGGATATCCACCGGTCCGAGCTGATCTTCTATCGCCCGGACCATTTGATTGACTTGCCCTTCGTCCGAAACGTCAGCTCGAACCAGGACCCCCTGGCATCCGGCTTTTTGGAACTCTCCAAAGGCCTGTTCGCCGCGAACGGTGTTGTTGGCATAATTCATCGCCACCTTAGCCCCGGCGCGGCCCAGCACCATAGCAATTTCTTTACCTAACCCCGCCGTACTCCCGGTAACCAACGCAACATGACCCTTGACATTTAACATTTGTAGTTGACTTCTCCCTGCTTAGCGTTGTCGATGCGTGATCAATAATGTCAACGCCAGCGTTTGAAAGACCAGCGCCAAAAGCAGGCAATTCTGAGAAACCTCAGTTTTCGGCTCAGGACTCGTGCCGAACCAGAATGCCAGTATCAAACACATAAGAACCAGCATTTGCACCACCCCGGCGAACAGTTTGCCCAACGAAAACTCCGCTTTGTGACTTTGCGCCCGGTTCATCCCTTTTAGTTCGCGCAGTATTTGTCCGAGCAGCATATTGGTATCTGCCTCCATCGGCTCAGGATCACCCCGGCTCTGGGCAGGCTGTTCGATAATTCCCGTTTGCTCTTTACTCTTATTGTCGTCTTCCACAACGGTATCCTCATCTGAAAAAGCATCGCTGACAAAACGGTCGTGATCGGTCTTTTCTTCCTTTTTTTCGCTCTTTGTTTTCAGGGTGGTATCTTCGTCGCTGACTGAGGCGATATTATTTTGCTTAGCCTCCTGCACTTTTTTCTCAGGCAGGTCCTTATCCCCATAGCGGATGATCAGGTTGGCCGCTTCCTGCAGATTGACCGCATAAAAGTCCGGCTTTGATTGGCCTTTGCGTACCAGATTGCTCCCGCGAGCCTCCAGCATAATCGTGTGACAGCCCGCTGCCCGGCCCGCTTCGATATCTCGATCATCATCGCCAACCACCCAGCTTTGGGAAATATCTATATCCAGCTCCCGGCCCGCCAACTGCAGCATACCCGGTTTGGGTTTACGCAGATCGCTGTCCTGACGGTATTTGTCCACCACCGCCTCGGGATGATAGGGACAATAGTATATCTTATCCAGAAAAACGCCTTCATTGCTCAGCAAAGACTGCAAATGGTCGTGGATTTGCCCCAGTTTCTTCTCGGTGAGCATACCCCGTGCCACCCCCGACTGATTCGTCACCACTACCAGCAGAAAACCATGCTCCTTCAACAACCGCAGCGCCGAGACGCTCCTGGTGAGCAACTGTACCTGCTTTGGATCGGTCAGATAATCGTAGTGCTCGATCAGCGTACCGTCCCGGTCGAGGAAAACTGCCCGGTTACCCATAATCGCTACCTGCGTTCTTTAGTTTGTCGATATGTTTTTTCAATAACCTGGTCAATGATGCTTGTCGTACTGTTACCCTTAACCAATGGCATCAGCACTACTTTACCGCCGCGGCCTTCCACCAGGGCCTGCCCTACGACATTACCCGTCCAGTCGGCTCCCTTGACCAGCACATCCGGCGAAACCTTCTTGATAATCTCCTCCGGATCAAGCTCGCTAAAGATCACAACGTAGTCCACCGCCTCCAGTGCCGACAGCAGCGCCGCTCGGTCATGCTCCTTCAAAATAGGACGGCTCGGTCCCTTCAAGGTCCGTACGGAACTGTCGCTGTTGATCGCCACTATCAGAATATCACCCTGCTCCTTGGCAAAACTAAGCAGGTTGATATGACCCGGATGCAATATGTCGAAACAACCATTGGTTAAAACAATCTTCGACTTCTGTTGCCGGTGCCATTGCAAGTCCGCTATCAGACCGTCCAGGCTGCGGAGTTTACCGGTTCCGATGTGCCGTTCACGGGCCAGATCGGCCATGATCTCTTTGCGATTGATCCCCACACAACCGAACCGCTCTACTTCCAGCCCCCCCGCCACATTGGCCAGACGAACCACCTCACTGACCTTCGGCGATTCGATACCTTCGTACCTGGCGCCTATCAGCAATCCCATCATAGCCAAAACCATATCGCCCGCCCCTGTCACATCATAGACACTTCGCGGACGCGTCCCAATCAACTCGCCGGCGTCGGACCCGCGATTGTAAAGATACGCCCCCTGCTTATCCAGCGTCACAGCGATGTTCTCGATATTATACTTCCGGGCCAATTGCCGAGCCGCCTGAAACCAGGTTTCCGGCCCGTCGATCTTCACCTCGGCAGCCATGGCCAGTTCCCGCCGATTCGGTTTTATCAGCCATCCTCCTTCATAACGGCTGTAGTCCTTAATCGACGCCGGATCGATAATAACCTGCTTTTGGCGATTCCCGGCCGCGGCGATAATCTCCTGACAAAACTCATTGCTTAGTACGCCTTTGTTATAATCCTGCAGGCACACCACATCGCACCAGTTCAGCAGTTCATCGAGCTGTCGGCTTAACAGTTGCCTCGTAGCCGGCACAACTGGATCACTACTTTCGTCGTCGATACGCATTAATTGCTGTCGATGCCGATGTTGAGCCAGGCCGATTATCCGCTGTTTTAATGTGGTGGGCCGATCGTCCGTTGCCACCAGCCCCGCAACATTGATCCGTCCCGTCTGTGCCAACAGGCTGCATAGCCGCCCTCCGTTATCGTCGCGGCCCACTACGCCCAGGCACGCCACCTCGCACTCAAGTATCGCCAGGTCCATTGCTACCGACCCAGCTCCGCCAGGCTGTTCCTGACGCTCGGTTACGTTCAGTACCATTACCGGTGCTTCCGGCGATATCCGATTGATATCGCCATAGACATAGTTATCCAGCATGAAATCCCCAACCAACAGCACTTTCGGATTTCCTGGGGCCTTCAATATCTCTATTAGTCGCTCATACATATTTCTTATACCAACTTCTTATACCAATTGTTTACGAGTTTGTTTCTGACCTGCCCGGCTAAAGTAACTGTAACAACCACATCCTCAGCAGCGGCAGTGTTATTTCATGGTGCCCGATCACCTCGAAACTGTGACCTTTCCGCACCGGACGCGACAATACATTTTGCTCCACGCGGTAATGTCGTATCATATCCAGATTCGCCGTGTACATCTCATCAAGGTCGGCCCCCAGGTTGCGAGCCACCGATACCGCCTTGAGAAACACTTCCGGCAGTATCACTGCCGAACCTATGTTGACCCATACGCCGCCGTCACCCAGATCCGCAACCGCGCTGCAAAGTCGGCGAAAATCAATCAGCGATGACGCCCCAATATCCGATCCGTCAGCCTGTTCGTGCATGTGCACCGTATCGGTCCCTAATGCCACATGAACAGTCGCCAGTTTGTCATACTTATCCGCTGCTGCGAACAAACTCAAATCTCGGTGAGGCATTTTTTGTTCGTTAATTATCTCTCCCAGCGCCGAGCCTAGTCCGAGTTGGTTTTCCCTGCCCCGCCGGGCAGCCCCAGCCAATATCTCCGGCGCTTCCACGGTCATTCCAAACCGCCCTTCGTGCAGATTAGCACCGACATCCTCACTCGTCTGACCATGCCAGGCCATCTCAAAATCGTGAATCGCCCCCGCACCGTTCATCGCGAAACCGCTCAATATCCCACGCTCCATCAGATCGATAATGATCGGCGAACAGCCAACCTTAATTACATGCGCTCCCATAGCAAAAAACACCGGCCGATTGTTCTTCACCGCCTCCGCTATCACCTCCACCAGCCGACGCAACTGCCTGGCGCCGAGAAAATCGCTGAAACTCTCCAGCAACTCTTTTGCCGACGCTCCTTTTTTTGGCAGCCCCGCCACGCCCGACCCATCCACCTTGTGCTCACGCCGAGCCATGGAAAACGTCTCCAGTTTCCTAACGTCTATCGGCCCGTATTTCTTGTTAACTGACTTTGCCATACCATTACACAGTAAAAAAATAAACTTCAGCTTACCAATTTTACCAAATAAACAAAAGAAACTCCTATTCTCTTACTCAAACTGACTGTTTTAAGTTGTCAAACACACGTAACCACTTCTTCCTCCCCCCTCGTGCCTAGTGCCTGGTGCCTCGTGCCTTCTTCCAAATCTCATCCAGCATTTCACATAATTGCTTCTGACCTTGTGTAATTACCATTTCAACCTTCAGCCAGTGCAACTGTTTCATAGCTCGCACACCCGGCAGTCTGTTCAGTTTTACCCAGTCCTTTTCGGTCGTCACCAGCCAGTCGGCATTACATTCCCTCTGCAGGTCCCTCAGCACTTCGCCGATACTCTCATCGTATCTGACATGGTCGTCAAAAAAACGCTGACCTGCCACTTCCGCTACGAGCTGTTTTAGCGTTGCCACAAATGAATCAGGATTGCCAATCCCGCAAAACGCCGCCACCTTCTTACCTGACAGGCTTGCCAACTCAACTTCACCCTCATCAGTGGCAAAAAGGCCGATCGGCTCATGCCGACTCTGCGTAATTGGTTTTTTCTGATCATCTCCCAGTAGATGTCGCACTCGATTTTCCAAAGACGCAAGGTCATCTGCCGTTATCGAATCACAACGGCTCAGCACCACTGCCCCGGCCCGCTTCAGTTGCTCAACAGGTTCCCGCAACAATCCACGCGGCAATATGTGCTCGTATCCAAAGGGACAACTACAATCGATCATTACTATGTCAAGATCGCGCTCCAGCCGGCGATGTTGAAAACCGTCATCCAGCACAATCACATCCGGCTGATATCGCTCAATGGCCCATCGTCCGCCCCGCACCCGATCGCCCTCCATCACAATCGGAACATCCGGAATCGCCTGACGGATTATCTCCATTTCATCGTTACCGGTCTCATCGCGGCTCTTATACCCACGGCTAAGTATCGCAACCTTCCTCCCCTGACTTTGCAGATATCGGCACAGCCAGATAACCATCGGCGTCTTGCCCGTACCACCGATGGTGATATTACCCACACAGATCACCGGCACCCTCAGCCGTGTACTTTTTAACCGGCCCCGGTCGTAAAGGCGATTGCGTATGCGGACCAGTGGCCCGTACAAACATGCCGACGCCGCCCGCAACAGCAGTCGTGCCAAGTCCTCCGCTGTCCCTTTGGCCTCGCCGCTGATGATCGATTTAGCCCACATAACTAATCCAAAAAAACACCGTTCTTACACCGGCACCGCCTTTGGCTGCTTTTTCTCCTTTTTAACAGGCAACCGGTTTCTTCTATGCCTTTACATGGTCCGGCTGCATCTTGGCAATTATAGCATCTGCCATCTCGTTCGTACCGACTGCCGTCGGATCGTCCCGATGTTCCTTCATATCGTAGGTGACATCTTTACCTTCAGCAAGCACTGCCGAAACCGCCTGTTCGAGCCGGTCCGCCTCAGCTTGCATTTCCAGATGCCGCAGCATCAGCATCGCCGAGAGAATCAGTGCCGTCGGATTGACCTTATTCATACCCGTATATTTAGGTGCGCTGCCGTGCGTCGCTTCAAAAATTGCCATGTCCGCCCCGATATTAGCACCCGGCGCCACACCCAATCCTCCGATCAGCCCCGCGCACAAATCACTTACAATATCACCATAAAGGTTCGGCAATACGATCACATCATACAACTCCGGTTTCTGGATCAACTGCATGCACATGTTATCTACAATCCGGTCTTCAAACTCGATGTCGGCGTTCTTCTTGGCCACCTCTCGGCTGACCTCCAGCCAAAGCCCGTCAGTATGCTTCATGATATTGGCCTTGTGTACGCTGGTAACCTTTTTTCGACCGTTCGCATGGGCATAGTCAAACGCGAACTGCACAATCCGCTCGGTCCCATGCACCGAGATCGGCTTGATACTGATCCCAGAATCGCTGGTGATTTGCCGTTTGCTGTGGGCATTGATCCAGTCGATCAACTCCACCGCGGAATCGGTATCCTTCTCGAATTCGATTCCGGCGTAGAGGTCTTCGGTATTTTCACGAACCACAATCAAATCGATATTCTCATATTTGCTCCGCACGCCTTCATAGCTCTTACACGGCCGCAGGCACGCATACAAGTTGAAATGCTGACGCAGATGCACGTTAATACTGCGAAACCCCGTACCCACCGGAGTAGTGATCGGCGCCTTCAGCGCCACTCTGGTTGTTTCGATGGATTTTATTGTGTGGTCCGGCAGCGGAGTGCCCTGGCTTTTCATGATATCTACGCCGGCGTCCTGAATGTCCCATTCGATCGGAGCTCCGGTGGCTTCTACGCAACGGCGGGCCGCCTGTGCTATTTCCGGGCCGATTCCGTCACCCCTGATTAACGTAACCTTCTGCAAAATAAGGACCTCCAATCATCTTCCGTTACAATAAAATGACTAAGTTACTAACCAAAAGAGGCTGTATAATACCGGCTTTGGCTAAGCTTGTCAATAGAATACCACTTATAAATCACCGATCTGGTACGCCCGCTCAAAAAAACAGATGTGTGAAAAATCGTGAAATTTGGACGAATTCCGACGAATTCCGACGAAAAGTGATGTGGTTTGTACCCACTTTGCGCTATGTTTGTACTATGTTTGCACCCTGTTTGCACCCTGTTTGTACTATGTTTTGATGAAAAGTGAATGGGGGGATGGGAA
>CAZICK010000082.1:0-17251 GCA_964537505.1 uncultured Pirellulales bacterium | reverse complement strand
TTGAAGATCGGCCGCTCACCGCCGTTTTCATCGCATTTGCTGCCGGAATACTATTAGACAGATTGATTAGGAGGAGGTAGCTATGAGTCTCTCGACGGATATCCTTCGTACCGTGGCGGATTTGTTGCGTCTAAAAATCCAGGCAGAGGCAAAATATCTGGTTGCCAAATTTGAAGACGGCGCAAGATCTTTACATAGCTGTGTGAAGCAGTTGTGTTTCTTTGGGGGGATGCTGGTATTTTGCATTGCGCTGTTGGCGGGCGGCGTTGGATTCATTATGTGGGGTGTTTACTCTCTGCTGGCATCGGCCATCAATCCAGGATTTGCAGCTCTAATTGTCGGCCTGATAGTTAGTTTGGCCGCCATTACCGTTCTCGGTGCGATCAAAAATTCAATCAAATAAACCCCGTTGTTGACTTTCCCGTCAGGCATCTATTCACAACAGGTTGACTTGAATCGAACCGCTGGTTAAAATTCTGTTGTTGCGATTTGCCTTTGGCGAGGAGAACATGTAATTAACCGGTGTGGATATGAAAAAACTTTAATTATTTGCAGCTTGTTTTTGCTTTCATTTTTAGTAGGCAAGCAGATGCCGTTTTTTTGTAACCTATTGGATGTCTACTTCGGACGCAAAGAGACGATTCTGAAACAGCGTCAGGAACTGAATAGAACGATTCAAAACCGAAGAATCAAAAACAATATGCTGGGCGCAAGGGCAGTGCCTCTGAAGGATGTGGTCTCCCGACAGCGCCGCCTGGTCGTCTGACGGCAAGATAACAACGGGAGAAATAACATGTCAAACAACCCCAAGCCAGAGGTGAAGCCACGTTCGATTTCTTTCTATGTGATCCTGGCCACTGCGTCGTTTGCCTTCATCCAAACATTTTCGCTGCTGTCTCCCATTCTGTTGTCGTTTCTGCTCATTCTGCTGATTTCGCTCGCAGTCAATCCAGTAATCTCCCGGATACGGGCTGTGACGGGTGGAAGAAAAGGCGCGACGGGGCTGGTTGTGGCGGCATTGGTCGTGGTCATTGTCTTGACGGGCTGGGCTTCCCTCGCTCCGATGAAGGCCTCGTTCACAAACCTCTCGAAACAGTTGCCCGGTTACTGGGAACGTCTTCAAAAGCCTCTGATCAAAATGGAGCAACAAGCCGTAATTTCCGAGGAAAAACTTCAGGCGGAAGTTATCACGGAAATTGCCGAGACCGCGACGGCGGAGGGCAAGCCCCAACCCGCGCCACGAACCACTCAACCTGCTCCGCCCAAAGCTACGAAAGAATCGGGATCTATTCGTTCGAGTTTGAGCAACATGCTGAACGGCGTGGCCGGCAGTTTCACGGCGGTGGCGTTCAATGCGGCTCAGATACTGGTCGTGTTGGTGACGGTCTTCTTCGGCGTGGCCCTTACGCTAATGAATCCCCGCCCGATCATCGGGGCAATGTTTTCCCTGGTACCCGAGCGCCACCACGATCAAATGCTGACCATCGTGCAACGCATTGGAAAATTTGTGCCCCGCTGGGCTTTGGCGACGCTGCTGGGGATGGTGACGATTGGCCTGCTGGTTTTCCTGCTCATGTGGCCGATCTTCGGATTTATGGACGCGCTGGTGCTGGGGCTGATCGCGGGCGTCCTGGAAGCTGTTCCCTATCTGGGCCCGATCCTCAGCGCGGTACCGGCACTGCTGCTCGCCGTCGGCAAAGGCGGCATGACCCCGCTCTGGGTCTTGCTCGCCTATATCGCGGTCCAGGCTTTGGAGAACAATGTGACCACTCCCCTCATCATGGCACGCAGCATGAAATTGCATCCGGTGGCGGTCCTATTTTCCATGCTTTTATGTGTGGCCGCCTTCGGTGTGCTGGGTGTTTTGGTAGCGGCCCCCCTGGTTGCTATTGTGGGTATCTTGCACGATGAGCTTTATCGAAAACGTTTTCTTCCCACAGTAACGGACGCAGACTTGGATCGTCTGGCACGAAACGCCCTGCGCGAAAAGCAGTCCATTGGCAAGTGACCCAGGCAAGCAACGATCAATCCTCATGAATCTCACTTCGAGCCATCCTTTTTGGTCGATCAACAACGGCCTCCTGTAATCCCGAATTAGTTGTAGTAACGGTTGTTATTCTCCAACAAGCAAACAAAGTCGGTAATCATAACGACCTGAAATATCTTAGCTTATGATTATTATACGAAATGGAAGTTAATAATATATATAATCCGCAGATTGCGGAGCCGTCCCTTATGGGAAACAAACGTAACCCCCGCCGACAAAAGGAGTTATATTTCTGTCAAGAATGCCTTAATCGCCCATAAACTTTTTAGCGGCAGAAAAAAATTTCTGCGATATAATACGCGAGGCGCGTACCGTTGAGACCATTGTCGTATATGCACCTTTGGATTTTGGGACGTAACATAACATCTTTTTAGATAGACACTTACGGCAAAAGAGAATAACCTTTGACAACGAAAAAAGCTGTATTTATTCATTCACCGGAGATCGAAAAGTATCATTACCCCTGTGGCCATCCTTTTAATACGATTCGAGCGCAGAAAACCAGGGAGATTTTATACTCTATGGGATTGCTCAAAGGTGACGCGAAAACCGAGATAGCTCCCATCCCGGCCGAGCAATCTCTCATGGAGAAGTTTCATTCGGCACGTTATCTCCGTGCCTTAAAAAATGCAGTTGCCGGAGATCGGACCGACGAAGAAATATCTATGGGAATAGGAACTGCCGATTGTCCCATCTTCGAGGGATTATATGACTATGCGGTTTTGGCTTGTGGAGGCACACTCATCGCTGCAAAAATGATCCTCGACGGCTCTGCAGAGGTCGCGTTTAATCCGTCAGGCGGTTATCATCACGCGGGTCCCGAACGCGCATCTGGTTTTTGCTATATAAACGATGTCGCCATCGCCTGTATCATACTGGCCGAGGCCGGAAAACGAGTTTTGTATCTTGACGTGGACGTTCACCACGGCGACGGAGTCGCCAACGCGTTTTACGACCGCTCTGATGTGCTGACCATATCATTTCACGAAGACCCGGCGGTGTTGTTCCCAGGAACAGGTTTCGAAAATGAAATTGGAACAGGCCGGGGAAAGGGATATTGCGTGAATGTCCCTCTTCCCATTGGCACTTACGACGAAATGTATATGAAAGCTTTTGAGAGTATAGCTCTGCCCTTGATAGGGGCTTATAATCCCGACGTATTTGTTTTTGAGTTAGGCGCTGACGCCCTCGCCGGCGATCCTCTTGCGGATCTGTGTTTGACGAATAACGTCTATGCCGAAATCATCAAACACCTGTTGAGTTTTAACAAACCCATCCTTGCGACCGGCGGCGGCGGGTACAACGTTGACAATACGGCAAGGGCATGGGCGCTTGCCTGGGGCATTCTCTGCGGCCAAATTGATGAGTATGATCTGAATCTCGGCATCGGCGGCGTTATGCTTGCCAGCACTGACTGGCCCGGCGGCCTGCGAGACAGAGAATACGTTGTAAGCGCTCAGCAGAAAAACACGGTAATACCCATAATAACCAAAACAATAGAAGCAGTTAAAGCAAACGTTTTTGCCCTTCATGGTTTATGTACTCATAACGATTGAGTTTTCCCGTTATTATTGGAGTTGATCATGAAAATAAAAACAGGCTTACATCTCGAAGTCACAATCTGTCTGTTGTTTGTGCTGGGTGCCGCGGCTCCCGATTGCCCGCCGCCACAATTTTTCAACCGACGTTTACATTCAGGAGATTAGGTACTGTGAAGACTATTATTCTTTTGACGATTTCAAACATCTTTATGACTATAGCATGGTATGGGCATTTGAAGTTTAAGGATAGCCCTTTATGGCAGGTAATTTTTATCAGTTGGCTTATTGCGTTTGTCGAATATTGTTTTCAGGTCCCCGCTAATCGCTTCGGGCATTATCACTTTACAGCCGCCCAGTTAAAAACGATACAAGAGGTCATAACCTTAGTTGTTTTTTCCATTTTCTCTGTCGTCTATCTAAAAGAAGAATTGAAGTGGAATTATCTCGTTGGCTTTATGCTGATTATAGGCGCCGTTTTTATTATTTTTAAGAAATGGTAATATATCCTTTCCGCAACCTGCATTTGTCTGCTCAGAAAAATTACGATCTGCGTCTGGATGTATTCGACCGCCCGGCATGGAACTTGCGGTAAGTGTTTCTTGGTCTTTTGATTTTGTCCAGTTGGGGCTCGGCATTCAGCCAGACGGGTTTGATATTGTTAGTTTCTATGACTTCTTTCAATGCATGCAAATCGTGATTACTGAAGAAAGTGACAGCGGTTCCTTTTCTTCCCATCCTCGCGGTTCGGCCGGACCGATGGGTGTATGCCTGCGGGTTAAGCGGAAAATCGTAATTTATAACATCCGTGACATGGCTGAAATCCAGGCCTCTGCTGGCAATGTCGGTTGCGACGATTGTTTTGATCTGCTTCTTTTTGAATTGACGAAAAATAGACGTCCGCCTGGATTGCTCTATGCCCCCGTGTAGAAAATCGACAGAATCGATTTCATTTTTTAAACGGTCGTACAGGTTTATGCAATTTCTTCGGGAATTGCAAAAAATTATTGCCTGGGCGGGTTTTGTATCCCTGATGTATTTTAATAATGTGGGAAATTTTTCGAGTCCTTTGACCTGTCGAAAATGGTGGCACAGGCTCTGCGGCGCAACCTGATCGACATTCAACTCAATAGTAACAGGATTCTTCAAGTATTTTTTTGCCAGGTGTTTTATCTGGCTCGGCATTGTCGCGGCAAAGAGCAGGGTCTGGTGTTCATGGACCAGGCAATCTATGATGAACTCGATGTCAGTAATGAAACCCATTTTCAGCATTTCGTCTGCTTCATCCAGTATTAGTGTCCGGACTTTCGAGAGGTTTATTGGGCTGTTATATATGAGGTCGATAAGACGGCCGGGAGTTGCGACCAGAACATGGACACCGTGTGCGAGCTTTGCCTTTTGGATCGCGATTGAAAAACCGCCATAGACAGCAAACGGAGCGATGTGAGTGAATTTAGCCACATCTGAGATGGCAGAAACGTATTGAAGCGCAAGCTCACGGGTTGGAACCATTACTAACGCCTGTATCATATTTTCCTCGGGATCGACGGCCTGAAGGATTGGGATTGAGCAGGCGGAAGTTTTTCCGGAGCCGGTCTCAGCCAGTGCGATTATATCCCTGCCTGCGATAATATGCGAGAATGTTTCTTGCTGTATCGGGGTTAGTTGTGTGTGTCCGAGCTGATCGAGGGCTTTTAATATCTGGGGTTTTAAGTCTAGTTCGGCAAATTTCATATAATAGGCGATTGCCTTCTTTCCAAATCGAATTTCAAATCGTTACGGTGACCACTTCCGCATTATACACAAATGCCCTCATAAAGGAAATACAAATTAAATCTACAGGCTCCCTATACCCTTAAGGGTACTGTGGTCAACTGATGGTGTTATGTTAACTCGTTGAGACAGCGTAACTTAAATACAAATTCCTATACGCCGCGGTTACCCGCGGACAAACGAGAAAATTCAATTGAGATCGCCATATTAATAGCCTGCTGAGGGCTTTGAAGTTGACAAAAGAAGCCACCGGGCATAAATAATATTCATGGACATCAAAGAGCGCAGAAATATATTGGTTACTTGTGGCCCGGGATTGAAAGATTACCTTGCCGCAGAAATTGAGACGCTCGCCTTTGAGATCGTAAGCAGTCATCCTGGAAGTGTCGTTACTCGCGGATCATTTATCGATTGTATGAAATTGAATTACTGTTTGCGGACGGCTTTTAGTGTGCTTTATCTCTTGCGCGAATTTCGCTGCGGCAGTACCGAGGCCTTGTACAAACAAATCAGTACGGTTCCATGGGAGAAGATCATCTCACCGCAGGAGCGATTGTGTGTGCTCTCACGAGTGGACACATATACGGTTAACAATAGTATGTATCCTAACATGAAGGTTAAGGATGCGATTGTTGACCGTATCCAGAGAAAATTGTCCAATCGCCCCGATAGCGGTAAAGACAGAAATGGAGTAGTTGTTAATCTTTTCTGGAAAAATGACAAGGCTTGGATATATCTTAATACTTCTGGTGCAAAGCTTTCCGATCGTAACTATCGTAAGATGCCGCACAAAGCACCGCTGCGCGAATCACTGGCGGCAGCCATTATCATGGCAACAGGATATGATGGCTCACAGGACATGGTCCTTCCGATGTGCGGCAGTGGAACACTCGCCATCGAAGCGGCTCTTATCGCGATGAATAAGCCACCGGGAGCGCTGCGCAGCAATTTTGGGTTCAAACACATAAAAGGTTTTGATGAGCGGATATGGAAAGAACTGCGTTATGATATTCGCAAAACTATACGCAAAGACGGTTTGCAAAAACGAATTATCGCGACGGATATAGACCCTCACGCAATTGACGCGGCCAGACACAACGCGAAAACCGCAGGCGTGGACCATCTGATAGAATTTGACGTATGTGACTTCGCTGACACACCCCTGCCGCGGGATAATGGAATTGTGGTAATGAATCCGGAATACGGCTCACGGCTGGGCCAACTCGAACAACTCGAAAAAGACTATAAACGCATTGGCGACTTCCTAAAGAAGCGATGCACCGGACACACAGCATACCTGCTCATCGGCAACAAACAGTTATCTGCGAAGATCGGACTAAAAGCCTCTCGCCGCATGGTATTCTACAACGGGAATATCGAGTGCCGCCTGTTAAAGTACGAACTATACCAGGGAGAAAAACCCTAGCCATGTACCGCACGTGAAAAATGCCTGCCAAGTCACAAGCCGATGAAACCCTGCCAGTATTTTGAAAAATGTGTGCCGCCATTAGCGGATCAAGCCAACTACTTGGAAAATAAAGGGTTACAAAAATGGTCAGGAGTGGATTTGAACCACCGACACACGGATTTTCAGTCCGTTGCTCTACCAACTGAGCTACCTGACCTCAAGTCTAACCAGACAAAACACAAAACTCCACTTATCCAGCCAACTCGCGGCGCAAATCCGATCACTCCATTAGCGGAAACTAGTACAGCGGCGATGGTACGGCAATTCGACAAGAAAATCAACAAAAAAAACACTTTTTTTGTAAGGATTTATTTGAGGTCGATTTGCCTGGCCGGTTTAGGTACAACCCAAACCAGTACTATCGTGCAGACCAATGTCGTTATCCCCGCCGAAAAAATTCCCGCCCAGGCCGCCGCTCTCACACCATAATCGCCCACATACAGCCAACAGATTATTACGTTAACTGCCAACCCCAACGCCACCGCCGCCAAATTACTCTTAAATCGGTGACACGCCATAAGGGCACTTCCCACAATCATTCCTGTCAGCAAAACACATCCTGCAAATATCACCAGCACAAACAGTGGTACGTCCTTCACTTGTTCCGGCGCATACAGATAATCCACGTATTCTGTCCGCGAGATTATTCTTACAATCAGCTTTCCCTGCCACCACACTACTGCCAACAATCCTGCCATAGCCAACCACGACAGGGCTAAAACCCGGCGCAGCAGCTTCCAGAAAGCATCGATATTACTCGCGTAGTACACCGCCAACCGCGGCAATACCGACTGATTTACTCCGTTTTGCACCGCCGCTGCTCCGGTCACCACAAACAGCATCGCCGCCAGGTACGCTACCACCGCATCGCCCATAAAATAACCCACAAAATACCGCCCCACTCCGTCATTGAAACTGGTAATCGTAACGAAAATTCCCAGTGGAAACGCAAGTTTTACCAAATCTTTGCTAACGCCGCTGCTCCAGTGGATTCCCACCGGCTGATGACGCCAGGCACATCGTCGGTCATAGTACCAGCCAACCAGAAGCACCGCCAAAAGCCACCCTGCCACTACTGGCCAAATATCATCCGACCACTGCGCCGCCAACGCCGCACACAACAGCACAGCCAATGTCTTGAGCGTTTGTGAGATCGCCACATTTTTCATCCGCTCATGCTTTTGCAGCACCCCAAGGTACAGATCAGCCATACTTTCAACCATGCGTACCCCACCCACCAACAGCATCAGGGCAATCTTATCCCCATCCCACCCCCAACCGTTCCGCATAACCTCACAAAACCCCAGCAGAACCAATGCTAACACCGCGTTACTCACCAAACGCACAGCCAGGCAGTAGCCCACATCAACCAGGCCCTTAGTATCCGTCACCAGAACCAGCCGCAACTCCATATTCAGCAGGAAAGACAACGGCGTTACGATCGCCAGCGACAAAACAAACTGACCAACCTGTTCCTGATCAAACGCCTTAGCCAGAATCACAAAAATCAGCAGTCGCCCGGCACCATACGAAATATTACCCGCTACCGCCCACGCCGCGTTAGTTGACAGGCTTCCTTTTGATCTATCTGCAGCAGGTTTGCCTTGTACCATCACCTCTCCCAAAACAAACACAAACGGACGAATTATCGAAACTCATCTGCGCTGCATTATACCTTCAACCATCCACCTCCGCCAGCCCACAAATTTATTCCTCATACAGTTTTGGCTATCTCGTGCCTTCCATCATTCAATCACTGTCACAACACATCCGCCAGCGAGCCAATCTCACCCTCGCTTAGCGCATAGTTATAAATCCGAACATCATCCAGCAGACCAACAGAACCATCTAAAGAAATCAAGACATCCATATCGACAGCGGTGTCAATTATCTGGGTGCCATTGCTGATAATGGTACCTTCCTGCTCGCCATCTACATAAAGCAGTATATCCCGGACTACCACATTCTCTTTATCTGGCAAGACAATCGCTACGTGATGCCATGTATTATCATCTATAACCGTATCACCGACAATGCTGCCGCCCAACACAGCGGCTCGCAGTTTGCCGTCGGCATTGATCACATTAGACCATAGCCCGCCGTTGATTGCCAGCGTACCCCAACGCACAATCGACAGTGCCGATCCATTTGACTCAGCCCTGACCCATGCGGTTACGGTTCGAGCATTCGACCCGCTGATACCTTTGTAACCTTCGATTTCCACATAATCACCGACCCCGTCAAATTCCAGCGCACCGCCAATCTTCCCACCACTAGGCTGCCACGTCGGATCGCCATTAAGCGTCCCATTGTGGCCCTCCACAATATCACTGGCAACCGTACCACTCGACTCATCAAACTGCCAATGTGCAATCAACGATAAATTAATCATCTCCGCGATCAGGTATTCAGGAACCGCATAGTTATAAATCCGAACATCATCCAGCAGGCCGTCGGAATCGTCCAAAGAAATCAAAACATCTATGCCGACAGCGGTATTGATTGTCTGGGCGCCATTGCTGACGGTGGTATCTTCCCGACCACCATCTACATAAAGCCGTATATCTTCGACTTTCACGCCCTCTTTATCTGGCAACACAATCGCTACATGATGCCAGGTATTATCATTTATAATCGTATCACCGACAACACTGCCGCCCCACACAGCAACCCGGAGTTTGCCTTCGGTGTTGATCACATTAGACCACAGTGCGCCGCTGCTTTCCATCGTACCCCAACGCACAATAGACAGTGTCGATCCATTTGACTCAGCCTTTACCCATGCGGTTATGGTTCGAGCATTCGACCCGCTAATACCTTTATAACCTTCAACTTCCACATAATCACCGACCCCATCAAATTCCAGCGCCCCACCTATCTTCCCATCACTCGGCCGCCACGTCGGATTACCTTTAATCGTTCCGTCATTACCCTCAACACTATCACTGACAACCATACCATACGACTCATCCAGTCTCCAGCGCGCTACCAGGTCCGAAACACCTTCCATCCAATGCTCGGTCAGTATAAGCAGATCATCCAGTCCAACACCATCTGCCCGATCAATGTCCGCCCCGCTACAGAAATTATTGCCCGCATTACAACTGTTGTCCAGCCAGTTCGCAGCTAACCACGCGAAATCCACCAAATTGATTCTGCCGTCGAAGTCAGTGTCTCCACGCCCGGGCAATTCGTAGTATTTAAGCGATACGTCGTCAATATGGCTCTGGACACCTTCGGCGTCGCGGCCAATGCCACACACAATCGTTATAGCATGGCCAACATAGCTGGTAAGGTCGGCAACGTCATACCTCCTGGAGAATTCCTGATGGCCACCGCCCAAAACCGGATCCACCGACGAAGTGGGCATGACTTCTACTCCGTTTGCCAACAGCTTAAGCACTATAGGAGTCGCGCTGCCATTGGCGTACATCGAAAGTATATAGGTGGCATTGCCCTGGATATTGCCGAGAGAGGCTGCCGAGGTAATCAGCCCACCAGCCGGATTGCCCCAGTCGGCGCCGTTGACCAGGTAGCAATTTGCTCCACCCGGGGTAGTGTTGTTTCCGGTTGATACGGAACCCTGAAGATTTACATTAGTCCGGTCACGGTCGTATGTGCAGCCAAAAGCGACCCACCCGTCCATGTCGTAGCCGAGCCAACCGGGAATATCGGCCAAGGTGCCGCTGGTTGCATCGGAAAAGTTATACTGCCCGACATCTATGGGGCAGTCTGGTCCTACGCCCTGCGACCAACCTGATAAGGTCGCGGTGATCACAGTCTGGCCAGGTTTGTAAATCGTTTCAAAACCGCTGTTTGGCACGGTGACCGTTATGCTACCCGCAAAAGCGGTCGTAAAACTGGACGGCAGCGATACGGCGCCGGTATTCAACAGGGCATCACGCATTTGTACCGTGTAGGTGTACTGCGTCTGAGGAGCCAGTCCCGTATCGTTATAGACAGGGTTGGTTACCCATCCGCTGTCTGTTCCGCCAGGATTGCCGGAAATCTCATCAAAAAAGTACTTGACCGGGCCAGTACCATCGGCGCCTGTTGTCGCCGTCATCGTAATCTCCGTATCGCTTACCGCGGTCGGAGCCGAGGCAAACGTCGCGGGATTGGGGCTCGGCGCACCAGCATCCGCATCTGTAGTCGCGGATTCAGCGATAGAGGGGGCGGTGGCATTATAATTATTACTGGTATCCCGTGCGGTCACCGTGTAGGTGTACTGCGTCCCAGCCGAAAGGCCGATATCGGTATAAGAGTTGTTGGCCTGCCAACCGCTGTCGTGGCCGCCGCCACCGGTACAGGTAAAGTAGTATTCGACATCATTGAGATCATCAGTGGCAACTGAAGCCGTCATAGTAATCGAACTATCCCCGGCTGCCGCAGGAACCGAAGACCAGGTCATCGGGTCAGGTGTCGGCGGGGTGACATCCGGGTCATAATACAAGTCAATTATATACTGCATCGCGGCTTTAGCCGCGGTTCCTTCTTCAGTATCATAAATATATTTCCACACATTATACCACCCATACTGGTAAAGCGGATTTCCCCCTTCAGGTTGGGAGGGATAGATAGTGAGGTAATGATCCCAGAATTCGGCATTGTCCGCCGGGATTATGTCTTTGTAATGGATAAGACGGTCATGAAATGCCTGGGACACTTGTAACCCTTCACCTGCCATCGCCGCGTGAAGATCACCGGGGTTCTCTGGATGAACGCCCCAACAATGAATCAAAGGCGTTATATCATAGCCGATAGCTTTGGAAAGCCGGAAAATACGGCTATCAGTGTATTCAAGCCCGTCACTTGGCGGTGGAGAGATATAGTCTAATTGCTCCTGGTAATAGAAGTCACTCAACTTATCCCATCCGAATAGAGTACCGATCTCAACATATCTGCCATAACCACGGTGTTGATATCGAACTTCATTGTACTCGCTATCCGTTAAGTCCATTGGCCTGCCGTTTCTGAAGTTCTCTGTAACAAACCACGTCAGGGCTGCCTGATCTACATCGATATTCTCCAAATACCCAAGTTGCATAGAATCTGTAAATGCGTCAACCAGTGGTATGCCAAACTTTTCGGAGGCAACGTACACATACGGCAGGTTAACCATGGCTTCTTCGTGTCCGGGAAATTTAGAAAACAACTGGCAATGGCTTAACTCGTGAAATTCCGTACTCCAACCCATGACATTCGTCAGCCAGAAGTGGGAGGAATTCCCGTTCGTGGAATCATTTGGGTTGTAGCCGTGGTTTATTTGAGGGTAGCCGGTCCCATAAGCGCCATGTTGAATAGACAGGTCTGGTTGTACATACAACACGACCGTATTTCGAATATTATGAGGAGAAGCATACCCTATTAATTCGGAAACAGCGTCCATAGCCAAATCCCAGTCAGCCATCTGTGATACAGGATCAGCGTAAGCGTAAATCCAACTGGTAGGTACGTTCATCATAAATTTGTCAGATTCAAAATCCGCCCAGGGGCCGGGATGGTGACGTTCAGTGTTGGTCCATTCCTGCAGTGTCGTCTGATGAAAACTCGTTGCCGAGAAAAACGGAGACTGCACCACATTAGCTATTTCTACCGTCTGGATACCAAGGTTCGCCTCGTAGGGAACCATAATATATACCCCACCTCCAAGTGGGTTGGCAATGCTGGTAACTGTGCTGGTAATGGGAAAACTCGTCGTTACTCGATCAAGTCTCTGAAGAGTATCTTTATAATATGCATACTTATCCACCGCATGAGCGCCCACCTGAATCTTAAAACCATGATTTACCATTGCCGATGGAACGGTTACTTCCCCAATACTGCCAGGAGCCAGGTAAACCCCGGTTGGTCTTCTGGCAGGTATTGGGCCATAGCACACAGGTTTTCCCCACATCGTGGGATTACTCGCATTTATGGCCACTTCGTATGAAACCTCCGGATCTACCGGGGGAGTGCATGCGCCTGGGAAAAAGTCCGATGTCTCAAACATCTTCCCATCGAGGAAGGTTTGGTAGGTTTGGCAGTTCGCGGGCGTATAAATTACATCAATGATTGCTTGTTGAACTGCGAAAATTGCCCGTTCCAGTTCATACCCATCGCTTCCTCCTTGAACTCTGGGGAATCCTCCACTGGTTTCCGCGTTGATAAATAGTGGCCCTACAATTGTGTCATAATAGTCCACTAAAGCGAAGGCTTGTGCCATAATGGCCGTGGTATCATCTAATCCTGCCTTATTCGCTTCAAAGCTCGCGGTCAGTGTTTCGATTTGTGGGCCGCTTAATGGCGTTGTCCCAGCTATATGATTTGTAAGAGCAGTCATTACTGAAGCAAGGTCGCCTGATGGAAATTCCCCTGTGGTAAAGCTCCATACCACGCCGGTCGTCGTATCGTATGTGTTGACCGAGTCAATACGCCAGTAGTAGGTCGTATTTTCAGCCATCGTACCAGGATCGTAAGTGGTTCCGGTTCGATTGCCCTTGAATTCGCCGCTATCCGGTGTCGGGTCCGTACCGAAATACACGTTACTGGACTCCGCACTATCACCGGCCGTCCAGCTCAGATTGGAATCCGGCCAGACATCTGGCGCACCGTTGGCCGGGTTTGGGTTAGTGGCCTGCCCCGGCGGACCGAGGATTTGGCTGCTAAGCGATACATCGTCAAAGTGGGATTGGGTGCCGCTGGCATTGCGGCCGACCCCCAATACAATCGTCATAGCCTGGCCAACGTAGCTGCTAAGGGTCACATCGTTATATGTCCGCGAGTATGCCTGCCAATCACCGGTCAAAACCGGAGACACTGAGGAAGTCGGCGTGACTACTACTCCGTTCGCCAATAGATTAAGCACCACAGGAGTCGCACTACCCTTGGCGTACATCGAAAGCGTATAGATGGCCTCACTCTGGACATTACCGAGGGAGGCATTCGAGACGATCAGCCCACCAGCCGGATTGCTCCAGCCGCCGCCGTTGGCCAGATAGCAATTTGACCCACCCGGGGTATGATTGCCTTGATTTGACACAGAACCCTGAAGATTCCCGGTAGTCTGGTCCCGGCCGTATGTACCGCCCCAGGCAATCCATCCAGCCCTGTCGTACCCGAGCCACCCGGCAATATCGGCCACCGTGCCGCTGCTTGCGTCGGAAAAGTTATACTGTCCGGTATCTATTGGGCAATCCGGTCCTACGCCCTGTGTCCAGCCGCCGCTTGATATAACCCCGGTGATCACAGTCTGGCCCGGTTTGTAAATCAATTCAAACCCGCTGTTGGGCACAGTAACCGTACCCGCCTGAACCTGCCCAATGGCCGAGGCAAACACCGCCACAGCTACGATAGTCAAAATCCTTGTTCTACACATAATAGTCATACTCCTATAAATTATTGCTATTGGCATACTTTTGGTGTTGGCGTTACTTTTCAGACAGATATTATAGATATTAGCGTCAGGTGGGGTATTTTTCTTCTCTTGCTTACTCAATTTCTCAACAACTTTGCAGATCAAACACCCCCCCACAGGCTAGATATACGATCCTGAACTTATTTTACCAGATTATAGCTCCAATTGCAACTTTTTTTCCACCCTACTTTCGAATCCCACCGGATTCTGCGCCATTATACGCTTTTCAGCAAACCGGTTACCTGTGTCCTTGTGACAAAACAAGTTACGGCCTTAATGGACAACATGAACTTTACAGCCGTAAGTCCTGTAACAATAACATATTATAGCAAAACAGCAAAACCCCAGCCAACCCACACCAAGCGAATCACTCCCCCAATCTAACCAATCGCCCATAGCACAACTATGAGCCTATATATTATTGCCTCTCGACACCCAGCCCCTACTTCTCAGAATATATTTACATATTATTTTTTCTGATTTTGCAGAACCCATTCTGAAAAAATTTACATATTTTTTTTGAGAAAATGGAAGTATCTATCCAAAAAAATTTTATATATATTTTTGGGGATTTGGCGGTTTTGTCCTTAGTCCGTGGCACTTACCCTACACCATCTTAGTATTTACCAGATAGCTCATGGCTCTTAATTGAATATTTTCCAATCACCAATAACCAATTCTATTCTATATGCAAAAGTAGATTTCCCTTGTCTGCCATACTTCAGGGGTGACACGCCTCTGCTGGAACCAAACCACATGTCAGCCAGTTAGCCGCCATGTCCGCCAAATCCAGCAGGTTTACCATGCAGTCGTTATTGACATCACCTTCAGGTTTGCTGGCACACTCGGCCGTGAGCACGCTGTTCATCCGCGTCATGGCCCGGATCTGTCTTGCCGCGTCATATAGTACATGGCTGTAGATTCCATCCGGCGTCACCGTTCCGGCTAGGTATCGGCTCCCGTCCGCCTGCTGACTGTACACCGGGATGAGCACCGGCCAGTTGCCCTCGTATGATGTCCTATCACCGATGGCCGCGGTCCCGCCGCCGCGCGCACCGCTGGGCCATGCCTCGAAGAAGTTGTACCGCGCCAGGTCTTCTTCCTTTTTAGCCCCAGAAGCGATCCCGATGATAATCTGGCCATCTTCTGTCAGCGTCAGCATGGACAGCGTAATCTTTTCTTCCGCTTCCTTCTTCGTGGCATACAGATGGACTTCCGTGCTTAGTTTCTCTTCCTGCTTTTTGGCCACCAGCCCTGCTTTGCGGGTTTTGTCAGCGTGCAGGCAGATGCTCATTTCCTCGCTGCTGGCTGTCCCCGCCAGCAGCCCGCCGTCATTAATCAGGGGCAGCAGTATTCTGTCACTTAAGCGGTCCGTGGCCATGTCCCAATCCGTATCCATCGGTTCCGCCCACACCATCTCCGCGCTGCGATCCGCGTAACCCATCGGTGGTGGGGAATTATCGCCCCACCAGTTCCACTGCGAAATCCGTATAGGCAGTTCCTTCTTTTTCGGCTTTTTCATCTCCACGTATGTTTGACCGTTGACACTGCAGCCATACTGGTACTTATCCACATCTTCAGTTACCGTTATCGTCACAGTAATTGTATTTTGTTTATCACTTAAGTCAAATGACTCACCACTTTGGCTCCGATTCCCATCAGCTTCTCTCGCTGGGTTATAAGTCTATTTGAAATGTCCCACCTGCGAACCGCCCGCCAACAATAGTGCCTATTGTATCCCACCGGCCCCGAATTGTCAAGAAAAAAAGAAAAATCGCAATAATTTTTGGTTCAACTCCCATAAAAAAGTTGGTGCTTTTTACAAGGTTTTGCTTGCAACACCTTGGAGTTTAACGCTTTATGGCCTCCGGCAGGTATGGTATAATGCTTCCGCCGTCACGGGGGATAGGGCAACGCACCAGTGCGACCCGAGCACCGTGGCGGTGCCATACGGCATGGGGTTGGTATCTTGTTTGACGACAACCCGTTATGATTATGCTGGTTGCTACAATGCTATAAACTCCAGCCTCACAAAAGGCTGCGATTGAACAGTTTTTTACCAACTTTTTCCGATGAGAGCCTAAGAAAAAGAAACTTGACAATAATTGAGCAACCGACAAGAATAGTATCGGCTGGCCAAACGAAAGCAGGCTCTGCCCAGACGCAACCTGCCAGGGATAACCAGTTGAAGGCGACGAATTGTCGTGGGGGTGGTGGCCTTGTCTCCACCATCCCATTATCTCAATCACAAAAGATAATTCTGAGCTTTCCCATGCCTTAAAAAACCTTGATGTGCTAAAGCTTAACTTTCGCAGTTTTTGAAGCTAACATTCGCATTCAATGTGGCCTGTTCGATCGATATTGTTTTTTCTATAACTTCGAAAAGCTATATGTTTTCTTACCTTTCCTCAATAATTGAAATAATCCATTGTTTGTTACTTTGGGTATTATTTTACTTTCCTTCATGTGATGGTCGCCAAAAGAGAGGATTCCATTTGGCTTCAAGACGCGATGTAATTCGTATAATACGCCGACAGAATCGCTCAAGAGGTGAAATATGTCGTATAGTAAAACCACATCTATGGTGCTATCCGGTAACCCTGTTTCACAACTGGAGCAAATAGTTTCTATATTTGTTATCTGGTTGTTTGAAGCAATATTCCGGACCCTCTGAATTGCAAGCGGATGGATGTCCAGTGCATAGATTTTACCTGATTTTCCCACGAGTTTCGATGTCGCCTTAATATAACTTCCAGGTCCGCAGCCATAATCAAGCACATAAAACCGGGGTTTTATGCCAATCTCTTTCAAGATGTTTGCGCGAGGAAAAAATAAATCGCGCAGCTTGAAGGCAAAAACCATAGACTTAAAATAAAATTTGGAGGTTGGTTTGTCCATGCTGGTTTTCCAGAAATATAATTTTTGATTTACTCAGTGATCGCAAATATTATCCCCTGTTTGCAGTGCGCCATCGAGATAGGCCATTATAAGTTCGTCCGGTGTTTGTGCCGGTGCACCTACTACAACTT
>CAZICK010000081.1:0-17422 GCA_964537505.1 uncultured Pirellulales bacterium | reverse complement strand
ATTTTTTCGTTTATAAATCATGCAAATTAGCTGCTTAAAAAGTGCGAAAGTTTACACATCATGTTTAACAGTAAAACCATATTATTACGCAAAGATAAAACGCCTAAACCATAGCACTACCATACACGATTCAACTGTTATCAGCTTCATAGAGCACCTTCCCTTGTTTTAGAATTTCTCGCATAAAGCTGTCTCCCATTTCCAGACGATGCTGCACATTCTCAGGAGTGCGCACGAGCAAATCCACGGGAAAAACAGGTCGAAGTTTCATTCGCATTTGAACTGACTGATTAACACTCTTACCTTCGAAGGGAAGGATCACCAGCAGGTCAACATCCGAATCGGCAGTAGCCGAACCCTGGGCATAAGAACCAAACAGCACAACCCGATCTGTATGAAACTCATGCCCGATCCGTCGGCCCAAATCTTCTATCTGACTCATAGTCACCATATTCACAGAGTAACCAAACTTGCCCGGTGTTTCAACCTGATTTTGGCACTTATTCTCAAGCTCAACTTTCGCAGTTTTTAACATATCTTTTACCACTGCAAACGGTCCGATAAACCGCCACAACCACCTTAATATATGGCCGAGACATAAAACCTATCGTCTTTCGCATATTGCAGATACCGCATCGCTCTCATAACTCATTGCGATATAAATAGTTACAGTGGAAGGCAAATCGCCCCGAAATGCCCGCTGTTTACCTTGAAATTCGGCCACAGTGACATGTTTACAGTGCCGATGCCAACACTGTGTAATAGTCTGTTTTCAACTACATTAGCGAAGAAACAGGACCTAAATAGGCAAAAAAATGAAGATAAGAAAAGAACCAGCTATATCTATAGGCAAACTTGAAAAAGAAATCACCGAACACAAACAGGCCGAGGAGAAACTCAGGCAGAGAGAACGTCGCTATCACTCCATTTTACAGACCGCTCTTGATGGTTTCTGGATCAGCGATATGCAAGGCCGAATTATCGAGATCAATGACTCGTATTGCGAAATAATAGGTTATACATGCGAAGAACTGCTAAAAATGTCCATATCAGACGTTGAAGCAGTAGAAGAACCTGAAGAAACAGCAGCACGTATAAAGCACATACTTGAACATGGATATGATCGTTTTACAACGCGCCACAGACGCAAGGATAGCGAGATCATCGATGTCGAGGTCAGCGCGACCTATTCAGGGGAAGGCGGGGGCCAATTGGTCGTATTTATTCGGGACATCACCGAGCTCAAGCAGGTGGAAAGAGAATTAAAAGAATCAGAAAAAAGACACAAGGCCCTGTTCGAAAGTGCCCCTGACGGTATTATTGTAGCGGATGTTGAAACCGGGCATTATATTCACGTAAATCCCTCCATTTGTAAAAGACTGGGGTATTCAGAGGAAGAAATAAAAGCTCTTTCACAATTTCGCGGGATCCATCCACAGGGGGAGACGGACAGAATAAAGCATCTTTTCTTTATGCAGGCAAGAGGAGAGATAAATATTGCCGAGGACATACCTTTTGTCAAAAAAGATGGGACAATCTGTTATTTTGATGTCAATTCAGTTTGTGTGGAGATCGACGGTATTCAACGAGTCATAGGGCTTTTGAGGGACATCACCGAACGCAAACGGGCGGAGGAGGAACTCAAACATATTAATAAACAACTCGAAGCTTCAATCGAACGTGCCAATGTCTTGGCCCGGGAAGCTACCGTCGCCAATCAGGCCAAGAGTAAATTTCTGGCCAATATGAGCCACGAAATCCGCACACCCATGAATGCCATTGTCGGCTTTAGTGATATCCTGGGCCAGGAAAAACTTACCCCTGAGCAGCTCGATTATGTCAATACGATCCGGGATTCTGGTAAAAAGTTGCTGACTATAATCAACGACATTCTCGACCTTTCCAAAATTGAATCCGGCAGGCTCGATACTGAGATTATCGAATGCTCATTAGAGAAAATACTGACAAGTATCAGTTCGATGCTACGGCCCAAAGCCACAGAAAAAGGCCTGGACTTCAAGGTACTGTACAAGACAAAACTTCCCGCTAATATCTGCACAGACTCAATACGCGTACATCAGTGCCTGACCAACCTTGTTAGTAACGCTATCAAATTTACCGAAACTGGACATGTCTATGTTGTAGTTTCCATGGAAGAAATTGAGGATAATCCATTTATCCGATTTGATGTCGAGGATACCGGCATCGGCATCCCTCTTGATAAGCACGAGGTTATATTTGAATCGTTTACCCAGGCGGACAGCTCAACCACCAGAAAATTCGGAGGTACCGGTTTGGGTTTAACCATTACTAAACATCTGGCGCAAATTCTGGGAGGCAGTATTACCTTACAAAGTGAGCCGGGCAAAGGGTCGGTATTCTCCTTGTCTATTCCGGCTCGAATCGATCTCGAATCCCAGCCGCCACTCGGCAAAGATAAACCCACGGAATATACACGGCATTCGTCACCCGGCACTGCCCCGCAACGATATACAGGCAATATCCTGGTCGCCGAAGACAGTCCCGCCAGTCAAAAACTGATCAAAATAATCTTACGAAAAATGGGCCTGCAGGTCGCCTTGGTCGAAAATGGCCGCCAGGCCCTCCAGGCCGCAACTGCACACCCATTCGATCTGATATTCGTTGACATGCAAATGCCGGTGATGAACGGTTATGATGCCGTCGCCGCCCTACGCAAAAAGCGACTGACCACGCCCATTATAGCACTGACCGCCAATATCTCGAAGCACGACGAACAACAATGCCTTGACGCCGGTTGCGATGCCTATCTTACCAAACCGCTCGATCTCAACAAACTCGCTGAAGTACTGAAAAGATACCTGTCACCTGATCAGGAAATTGTGCCCCAGGCCGGCCAACCACAAAAAAACAATTCCCATGGGCATGAACCACCCGTGAAGGATAACCAATCCACCCGGACTCCAAAAAATATAATAGACTGGAACACCCTGACAAATATCTGCGATAACGAACAGGTTATGATGGAAATATCCGCGGCCATTTGCGAAGATACCCCCAAATGTATCGAAAATATCCTGACAGCCATCGAAGAAGAAGATTTTGAAAAATTGAAACTGTATGCCCACCGGATAAAAGGTGCCACAGCCACTATAGGCGCAAAAAGCGTATCGGATAAAGCTGCCCAATTAGAGCACGCCGGGAAAACCGGCGACCTTGAAGCAGCCAAATTGTTGATAGAACAGGTGCAGGCGAAAGTGGATAACCTGCTCTCGTTTCTGTCGCAGCCAAACTGGATAGAAAAGGCTAAACAAACGTCCCAAATCTGACAGAAAGTCTATTGATATAGGTGCAAAAAATGGAGAACAAGATGAACATCTTAATCGTTGATGATGATCCGGCCTATCAAATATTGACACGATCGTTTCTTGCCGAATACGGCCGTTGCGACATCGCCTCTGACGGCCTGGAGGCGATCTCTATCTTCCAGAAAGCCCTGGACAAAAATGACCCTTACCATCTGATAATCCTGGATATAGTCATGCCAAACATGGATGGCCGAGAAACACTCGATGCTATTCGCAAAATAGAGAAAGATCATGGAATCACAAACACATCTGATACGGCGGCAAAAGTAATAATAGCGACCAGCATGGATGATACCGACAACTTCCTCAAATCGTTGGAGTTCAATTGCCAAACGTATATCATCAAACCTTTTACGCCGGATGAGCTGATCGAAAAAGTCGAAACTTGTTGTCAGGTTGCGACAAAATAATCGGCCTTGGCTCCAAAGGCCCACAGAAAAAAGTAAAAAATCACACTTAGCTATTTCTGAACTATTACATAGCTGCACCCTGGTTGGGTATCAAATTCAATGAATCCATCTTTAAGAGTTTTGCTAATAACGTGCTTGCCATTGGTTGTAACTTCGACCTCCGTTTTCGGATTGATACGGCAGGTTTGCCCCTTTTTGGATAATACCGCTACCCGTGTAACCTGACCATTTCCCCACTGAATATCCAATTCAAAGCCGCCCCTGGCACACACCCCGTCAAAACGCCCATTACTCCAGGCTTTAGGCACAGCAGGCAGCAAATCGATACCACCTTCATGCGATTGCATCAACATCTCAGTTATTCCTGCCGTCACGCCAAAAGCACCATCAACCTGTAAAGGAGTGAAACATTTGGCAAACAGTTGAGGATAAGCCTGATCTTTTAGATATCCTTTGAAAATTTCGTAAGCCCGTTCACCATCATATAGCCGTGCCCACAGACACATCTTCCAGCCGCGTGAAAATCCCGTACCACCGTCGCCACGCTGCTCCAATACAGCTTTTACCGGATCCACAAGCTGTGGGGTCCTCTTCGCGGAGATGACATTTCCCGGATAGAGTCCGTACATGTGTGAAAAGTGGCGGTGCTTTTCTTCCATCTGTCCCCAATCCTCCGTCCATTCCTGCAGGCTGCCGTCTTTTCCTACTTGCGGCGGTACAATTCGTGCGCGGGCGGCCAAAACCTTTTGAGCATAGTCCTGATCGCGCCCAAGAATCTTGCTGGCCTCGGCATAATATCCGAACAAATCCGTGATAATCTGCATATCCATGCTGGACCCATAGCAAATGGTGGTGAAATAATACGACCCGGTCACCTCATCATAAAAATATTTATACCCGGGTGCTTTGGGCGGATTCTCAGGTGAATTGGAGGGATTGGTCACCAGCCATTTACCATTGGGATGTTCAACCAGAAAATCCATAAAGAAATCCACCGACCCTTTAATCACCGGATATACTTCTTTCAGATAATCATGGTCGAGCGTGTATAGGTAATGTTCCCACAAATGCGTAACCAGCCAGGCCCCACCAACAGTGAAAGTACCCCATGTTGGCCCATCCATAGGGGCCGCCACACGCCAGATATCCGTATTCTGATGGAAAACCCAGCCGTTAGCTCCGTAATGTTCCCGTGCGACCTCACTGCCCTGATCTGTTAATTCTTTAACCATTGTAATCAGCGGCTCGGCGCAATCGGACAAATTCCCTGATTCAACTGGCCAGTAGTTCATTTCCGTATTGATATTGGTGGTGTACTTGGAATCCCAATTTGGATTTTGACTTTCATTCCAAATGCCCTGCAAATTGGCAGGCTCCGTACCCGGCCTGGAAGATGATATCAACAAATACCTGCCAAAATTATAACACAGAGAAGCCATACTGGGATCTGAAACATCATTCCCGCCCGCCTGTGCACTATCCACGGACGACTCCGTCTTGCCGTCTTGTGTATCGAATTTCAGCGGATTCATAGATCCGTCCGCCAGCCTGTGACTCTGCGATTCATAAGAAGACGCATCTCTTACATAGCTCGCTATCCTCTTGTCGGTTGGAAGGAAAGAGTTCTCTGTTACTTCTAATTCCAGTGAAACCCGGTTGAAAAAGCTTTGATAATCTTTAACCGCCCTGTCACGCATAGTGTCAAAAGATTTACCCTTTATACCATTCAGGTAGTTTTCAACACGACCGTCCTGATCACCGCTTACGTCTTTATAATTAACAAAATTGGTCGCCGCCACGAAACAAAGTGTAACCGCATCAGCATTTTTTATAATAAGATCGATATCATCCACATCGATCGTTCCACCCTCAGGGATTGCTTTTAATTGTGCACGGTATCGAATTTTCCCTTCCACACCCATATAATCAGCCGACTTTCCGGTAACCACAAGGCCATCCTTACCTTTACCATCTATCCTGAAATAGTCCGTAGCATAATTCGAATGCGTCTGATTTCGACAGCCTCTCAGTTGCGCCCGAAAAGAAATGCTGCCCGGCTTATCGGCTGTCAACCTTACCAGTATAGCCTGATCCGCAGCCGACGAGAGGACTTCTCTCTTATAGGTCACATTATTAGCGGTATATTCCACATAACTAATACCTGTTTCAAGATCGAGCCATCTTTTGTAATTTTTCACCTCGTCTTCGTTTTCAAAAAACAAATGCAGGTTGGCAATGGACTGATATTTCTGCTGTTCGACCGGGTATCCCATAATATACCGACCGAATAATTTATGTGCTTTTATCGGTTCTCCATCGAATATGAGTCTTTGAATCTCAGGCAAATACTTGTAACCTCCTTTTACAACTGTCGAATAAGGGCCACCCGACCAATAGGTCTCTTCATTCAGTTGAATCCGTTCCTCACCCGATCCCCCGAACACCATTGCCCCCAGTCTGCCGTTACCAACAGGTAAAGCCTCTTCCCACTTCGAAGCTGCGGTATCGTACCATAATATTGTCGAAGGATTAAATTCTTTTTCTGTGATCAGATTGCCGCTATTTATATCCTTAGCTGATACCCAGTTAAAAGAGCAGATAAAAATCAACATCGATATTAACACAAATGTTTTCATTATTTTTCCCTTAATTGGTGTCTACGTTCCTTGTTAGTCATTCGACATCCACTTGCCCATCTTCCTTATTGAGAGGTGTCGTCCACAGATAGATATTGTGTTCATAGTTATCCTCTTCAGAAACAAGCGTAACGACCTTGTCCGGCTTGACACCTACCATATCGAAGTCATGAGAGACAATCCGAGAGCCGTCCTTTAGCTTTTCCAACTGTGGTATCAGTCGCACATTCAGTTCTGGAAGCAAATAGAGACTAATTACATTTGCCTTACTGAGATCAAGAGTGAAAATGTCCTTGCGCTCAATGCGAACCAGGTGTTTAACATTGTTTTTTTCGATATTTTCGAGAGATTCTTTCACACGCCGTGGGTTTATGTCGTAACCCATCGCACTGCATCCGTACTTCTTTGCCGCTGTCACTACTATCCGCCCATCCCCGCATCCCAGGTCGTAAACCAAATCATCCTTTTGAACATTTGCCAACTCCAGCATCTTGTTCACCACGTCTTGTGGCGTAGGCACAAATATGACGTCCAGCTCCCCCTCATTGAAATCTTCGCTACCTGCCTGTAATTCTCCGGCCACCCCTCCATATCCAGTGACTTCATTCGCTTGCCCTCTTAACTGCTCCGCAAGTCTTTCTATATCTTCCCTGATTTTTTCCCCACGTGCAATTTCCAGGTCCCGCTCATCGCTTAGCACATTAACCCGCTTTAGTAAATCATTATATGCCTGTCTAAAAACAGTTAATTCCGAGTCGGCTTTCCCCTGGGTTGCAGAAATAGCGGCCAGTGCTTTTTTTAGTTCATTCATTTCATTTCGAAGTTCACCTTTTTCCCCACTGGCAACTGCCGTGTCCTGTTCACTGCTTGGCCCATTGACCTGTTTCCCTAAATCATTATATGCCTGCTTAACGGCGGTTAATTCCGAGTCGGTTTTCCCCTGGGTTTCACAAACAGCAGCCAGTTTTTCTTTTAGTTCGCTCATTTCATCCCGAAACCCATCTAAGGTAGCCTTGACCCTTGATAATTCAGCTTTAACATCCGCCAATTCAGCCTCGGCCTCTGATAATACAGCTTTGACTTCTTCTACTTCAGCAATAGTTTTGTTTCTTTCTTTTGCGTTATTGTCACAGCCCGCCGACACCAGTAAGCCGAGCAACAAGATTAAAACTATTCGCCTTTTGACCATTTGTTTCTTCCTTTCAAATTCTTTTGTAACATTAAAATATCCTGTTCCATTTTTTTTGTGTCATCCACTCCCAGTCTCTTATAGCCGAAAATTTTACTATTGACTGCTTTTTCCAACTTCAAGTTCCTGAACCAGAAATTCAGCCAGCAAAAGTGTTCGCTGAAGAACGCTTATGCGTTGAACAGCCTCTTGAGGCGTATATAAATCTTTTGCTATCGGGCCAAGGCCGCAAACAACCTTGGTGGAAGCAGGGACAAGACCGGCAATCGTCGGCCATAAGGATGATTCCTGGGCGAATGGTATTTCCCATTGCTTGGCAATTCCCCCCAGGGCTTTGGCAAGCTGCCTGTTGCCTCTGCGGAGTTTCATCGGGGGACGGTCAGAAATCATTTCCAGCTCCCATTTAACCACCCCTTTCCCCAGAATTTCCCGGATATGTTTTTCTGCCGTATCGGCAACTTTCTGTTCACCATAGCTCACCAGTAGAGTTACTACAACCCGATGCGGCAGAAGCATTGGGAAGGTGGTTGTTTTTACATCAGATGCCGCTACTGCTACTTGATCCTTTCGAGAAGACAGTTTTGCAAGCTGATCTATTTTCGTACTTATCCACTGCAAAGCGTCCGGATTTTTGCCGACCTTTCCCAAACGCCGTGGAGCAGCCTCCACTCGCAATAAATATTTCCGTTGGCCCCTTCGTTGGGTAATTACTTTATTGCCCAGATTCCCAGGTCGCAAAACCAGGACCTGTTTTGCTTTGGCGGCGGCTTGACGAATGATCTCGGTGCTATAGCTGCAATCACGCCCCTCATCAGTATAGTAAAGAACACCGATAGGCAAATGCTGAAGAGAGCGAATGTGTTTTAATCCCATCAGGACAAATTTCAACATTACCAGCGGAGCACGAGAGAGACCTATCCCCTCTCCATATAACCACTCAGGATCCAGGCGAAAAGCTTGTGTGGGAATTTCACGACCCAGTGGAACATCCAGATGCCCGACCAGCAGTGTCCCGCCGGCAAAACCGGCGCGCGTCTCCCATGTTCTTACAAATGGGTCATCTGTGAATTCCTTTACTTTCTTGAGACCTATCTCTGTTAAGCTCTCATTCAGTCTTTTCATTGAACCCTGGATTCCAATAGGATCAGATGTGCGACTGTTGAGATTTGTCCAGCTTTCGATTTGACGCTCAATCTGGTCTCGCCGTTCTGTGAGAAAGGAAAGCATCAACGAACCAGAATCCATGTCTTTTTTATTTAGTTCCTGTGGCTTGGGCGTCCCGAAGTACCGGGCACTGGCCACTTCTACCAGTCGGTTGATTAGTGCGGTAAAGTCAAGGCCCGCCTGTACCGCGCCGATAAGGTATGAGCCATGTTCACCCAGGCTGGGCAAACTATTCACTTCGAGCAGATAGAGATTCCCATTTTTATCGAGACGCATATCCACCCGGCCACAATCATAGCAGCCCAGTACCTCAAAAGCACGTCTGGCCAAATCTTGCGCATGGGTGATTTGTTCTTCGGCAAGTAAAGCCGGACACTGAAAATCAATTTTTCGCCCGGACACGCCTCTTTTGTCCTCGTACGTATAGACCGGCGGCCCGATCGAACCGAACTTCAATTCTACTGGTGCGAATGTCTCGGGTGGGTTATTGCCCAGCAGTCCCACATTAATCTCTCGCCCCTCGATAAACTGTTCCACCAGCGAAGGCTGTCCGAAATTTTCAGAAATATACCGAACTCCATCTCTCAGTTCGTTTACATCATATACCACCCTCAAACCGAATGAAACTGCTTCATGCTTGGGTTTTACAACCAGCGGATATTTAAGATCAGGAAGTGAATCCCCCCACGAATCCACCACGGCAAAATCCGGCGTAGGCAAACCGTGTTGACGAAAAATCATCTTCGCCACTACTTTGTCCAAAGCCAATCCGTGCGCCAGGGGACCTGAACCGACATACGGAATGCCGACCATCTCCAAAATACTCGGAACATGGGCGTAACGCGCCTGCCCCTGAATCCCATAAGAAAGATTAAAAACCAAACCAGGATGTTCTCCTTTCAAAACGCGTGGCATAAACTCTTCCAGTCGGTCTATCATATCCTTGTCACCCTCGATAGCTTTGACCTGATGTTTTTTCGCCTTGAGCGCATCGGCAATCCGCTTGATAGTCTTCTGACCAATGAGCTCACGATTCGGTATCCCAAAAAGGTTAATTACGTTCTTGGTGTCATGATTATAAACAATAGCGATTTTCATAGACCTTGTTTTTCCTTAAACTGACAAAAGCGTCTTTGCTCCGTATATGCAACTTGACTTTGGCGAGTATCCTACACAATTATACCCATTTCCGCAAACAATAGAAAAAATGGTTCCTCATGAGAAAATGGTGCAATCTCAAGAGCCACCGGCCTATGTACTCCGCGATTGACACCAATGCGATACATCCAGGAAATCCCTTTCGGATATTGAAATGAATGACGTATCTCCTTGCAGGCCAATAGGATACAGCAGTTTTCAGCTTAAACTATTTTGGCACGATTAGCAACAACCACATGCGTCGGTTTGAAGAACCAGCAATGCCCGTGCCGGTTGCTGCAATGCGATAAACTCCAGCCTCACAAGAGGCTGCCTTTGAACTATTTTCTACCAACTTTAGGATTCTACCGGATTGGAAACGAGGATTGGAAACGGACACGCAGCTAGCTTCTTGGAAACATGGGTACAGTCACCTGGTTGGGGTGGGCCTTGGTGCCCACCCGCTTCCCTCAAAATGTATTCTTGATTCCCTTCGTTAGAGTCGGTCAGTTCGAGTAAATAAGAATGAACTGCAATTGTCAAGTTCTTTTTTGCAGATAATCCAAATGCCTCGGTTGTGGCTAAAACTGTCATTCAGTAGTATTATTGTTTGCCTGGAAGTAGATATTATAATCCTCTGTTTTATGCCGTACGATTTGACCTTCAATCATGTAAATCACATCTTCTGCAATGTTGGTGGTATGGTCGGCTATACGCTCTAAATGTCGAGAAACTGAAAGTAAGTGTATCAAAGGTGTTATTTGTTCCGGGTTTTTCAGAATAGCATCCTGGACTTTTAAGTACATCTGGCGATTCATCTGATCAACTATATCATCACTTACACAGACCTTATGAGCAAGCTGGGCATCATGATTAATCAGAGCGTCTATACTCTTTTTTAACATTGACTGGGCATTCTGAGCCATATCAACAAGATCGATTGGAATATTGACCTTGGGCTGACTTGCAAGAAAAACTGCTCTCTCAGCAATATTGACAGCCAAATCTCCGATACGCTCAAGATCGTTATTTATCTTCAAGACGGCAATAATAAAACGCAGATCAACAGCTACCGGCTGATGCAGGGCAAGGATCTTCAGACAGTCTTCCTCGATATCAACTTCTGTATTGTCAATGTTGATATCATTGTCTATTATTTTTTGAGCCAGGTCGGTATCTCGGCGTTCAACCGCCAGGGTTGATTGACGAACAGTTTCCTCGACCACAGTACACAGGGTTAGAATCTTTTTTTTGAGATTATCGATTTCTCTTTGCAGGTGTATTGCCATGAATAGGTTTCCGTTTCTTAAAATCTCTTGTCATATTGATAGACGAGGGAACAAGTATAAGTATCATCCTTTAACACAACACCTCCATCTTTGTCTGTGGTGACCCTGGCATTCATATAGTTGAAAGAAGCAGCCAGTTCATTGACAATTTCGACTCGCTGCCAGGGTACTATACGAACCATCAGAATGCCCTCGTTGACATCCTTGGGTGAGTTCACCGCTTTACCGAAGTGATAACTCCTGCAGTGCAGACGTATGTAGGCTTCATTATAATCCAAGACTTGTCCCACCAGAACATGGTTGTGGGCTTCGGTATAGTCTTTTACGGTACGAATTTTCCATATTTTACTTTTAGCCTGTTGTTCCATAATAATTTTCCTTATCCAAATCTTCCGGTAATATAATCTTCAGTCTGTCTTCTTACTGGATTGGTAAATATTTTATCCGTTTTATCATACTCGATCAGTTCGCTTAAGCAAAAAAAGGCTGTGTATTCACTGACTCTTGCAGCCTGTTGCATGTTGTGAGTAACGATAATAATAGTATAAGACAACTTCAGTTGGCCGATCAGGTCTTCAATCCTCACTGTAGCCAGCGGATCCAGGGCGGAGCATGGCTCATCCATCAAGATAACATTTGGCTTGGTCGCCAAAGCCCGAGCGATACATAATCGCTGCTGTTGGCCGCCGGAGAGTGCTAAAGCCGATTTCTTTAAATCATCCTTTACCTCATCCCATAGAACGGCGGCTTTGAGACTTTCTTCAACAATTTGTTGCAGTGCAGAACGTTTTTTTACTCCCTGCAATCCTGGACCATAAGCAACATTATCAAATATACTTTTAGGAAAAGGATTCGGTTTTTGAAACACCATACCGACCTGCTGACGGAGATTAACCAGATTAGTGTTCTTATCGTATACATTATGGCCGTTCACCAGCAGCTTACCTTCTACATTGGTATGTGGGATGAGATCGTTAATTCTGTTGACACTTCGCAGGAAGGTACTTTTACCGCAACCGCTTGGGCCTATTATCGCTGTCACACTGCACGGGTAAATCTCCATAGTTATATCTTTGACGCCAACTGTGGTGCCATAATAGAAACTGAAGTTCTCGGATTTTATTACGGCACGTTTGCAATCTGGTTTTTTCTCATTAATTCCAGGGCTTGCTTTTTGCCCCAAACTCACGACAGAGTTGATGTGATCGAGGTTTGCTTCCTTTTCCAAAGCGGATATCGGCATGTTATCATTCCCTTTTTGCATTATGATTTAATCCCTTTGTTAGTTTACTGGCCTCTTAGCTTTCTGGATATTCTTGCTCGCAGAACAATTGCAATAGCATTGAGACAAAGTATTAGCAAAACAAGTGTTACAACCATACCATACTGATTATGCGGCACCATCATCGCAAGTCTGTCTCCGACTGCAATATCATAACTGCCATAAGATAAGGTCATGGTCGGGTCAAACGGCGATTTTGGCAAAGGTCCAAGTGCAACCGCTCCGGTAAATAAAATAGGAGCTGTTTCACCGGCAACTCTGCTGAGGCTCAATATTACACCTGTTAGTATTCCCGGCAATGCAACAGGAAAAGTTACTCTAATAAATGTCCTGAATCCACTTGCTCCGAGTCCCAAAGAGGCTTCTTTGTAGCTCTGTGGGACTGAACGAATCGCCTCCTCGCTGGCCTTAATCATCACCGGCAAAGTTAGGACTGCCAAAGTAAGAGAGGCCGCCAAGATGCATGGCTTGGATGGCCCCCCAAAAAGAGGGATAAAGAACAAAACGAAAAATGCCAGGCCAAACAGTCCAAATACTATGCTCGGAACACCAGCAAGTGTGTTTATGGACATACGAATTATCCTGACAGCAATATTATCCGAGGCACATTCCACCAGATAAGCTGCCGAAATTACTCCCAAAGGAGATACAAACAGCATTGCTAAAAGCGTAAGCAGCAATGTCCCTAAAATCTCAGGCCCGACACCGCCAAAATAATGCCCTGGCGTGCTGTCATCGATAAAATACTGCCAGTAAACTGTTAATTCAGGTTTCAACATTTTGACGAGATTGTTTTCAATATATCCAAAAAGGGGTTCCAGTTTTGTCCCCGCAAATTCTTCCGCTCTTGAAGCTCGAATTTTAACTAATGGCTGATCAACTTCTTGCTGAATCCACTTTTCTGACCACAGTAATTTATCTAAAAGTTTTTGCGCCAGGTCCCAGCGTGTAGCACCGTACCTATCCATAGTTAAAGCTGGCAGCGGGTCACCTGGCTTAGGGCCTAAGAGATGAAAAACAATCTCTTCGATTTGCTGTAGTGAGCCGGCATATTGCTGACGTTTATTCAGATCGATATTTTCGACGGATTGCTGAAAATCTTCGGCTAATGCGAAAAACTCAACAGCAGAGGTATCAGCTAAATTTTCATCAAGATGATATTGCAGAATATAGTCGATGTTTTCTTTTATTACTTTTTTATCATTACTTTCAAGGGCTACCTGCAGCCTGTCTCTCAACTCTCTCGCAAGAGAACGAATTCTCTGGTACTCTTCGTTGGTTATTCCTTTATATCGCAGTTCCTTACCAAGTTGACGATAAATTTGTTTGGATTTATCTACCAACGCTTCGGTATCAATGCCATGTTTAAAATCATCCACGATCTTATATACAGTTTTACGAAAAGTCTCAGTTTCAGCATTTTCAAGCTTAAGGTTTGCAGAATTACCTCTATTGTAAAGGTCAAGCTGCATTTTGCGAAATTCGACCGTATCTTTGAATATAACAGCTTTTACGCCACGCCAGACCATAGGGCCAAGAACAATCAGCAGGACAAATGTAAGCAGCACAACGCTTGTCCCTGTCAGGATGGTAAACGCTTTATCAGATATTTGGCGAATAATATGACGCATAGATTAATATCCCCCCGCTTTCTTTTTGGCTGAGGCAAGGAAATATTCACTTATGATATTAAGTAAAAACGTCATTATCAAAAGCACGACACCTATAGCAAAAAGAGACCAGTAATGGGGCGAGCCTTTGGGCGTTTCACCCATATCACCAGCTATGGTAGCCGTCATGGTGCGGACAGATTGAGACAAGTCCCACCATGGAGAAGGAATCTGATTAGCATTGCCTGATGCCATCCAGACCACCATTGTTTCACCAATAGCCCGCATCATTCCTAATACAATTGCCGCAATGATTCCGCTGTGGGCCGCAGGTATCGCTACTTTGAAAATTGTCTCAAATCGTGTTGCGCCTAAAGCATAAGATGCCTCTCGCAGCTCCCTGCCCACCGCTGATATTGAATCCTCAGCTACGCTAATGATGGTCGGCAGGACCATTATTGAAAGAATAATAGAAGCATTCAAAACATTGGCGCCTGTGGTAAAACCCCATTTAGTTTGCATCCAGGGAGCTAAAACCAGCATGGCAAAAAAACCGTAAGCTACCGAGGGAATGGCCGCCAGAATTTCGATAACTGGTTTTATAAAATCCCTGACTTTTAACGAAACAATATCACTTAGAAAAATCGCAGCCAAAATCCCGGTCGGAACAGCAAATACCAGGGCCGATATGGTCACATACAAAGAACCAACTATCAGAGATAGTGCCCCGAATTTAGGTGGTTGTGCTTCGGGATACCATGATTGGGTCGCCAGAAATTCCGCTAAGCTGAACTTCGTCAGAAAGGGAATCGCTTCACGAATGACAAAAAAGAAAATGAGCAGCACTAAAAGCATGGAACTACAGGTTATCAGAAAAAGGAGCAGACGCCCCAGGTGATGAAATAAAAAACCCCTCATGTCCTGCAGGGGCGTAAGAATCAACGGCTGGTCCCTACCAGCCGTTGATTTTAGTTTATTATTTTGAACGATATTGTCCATGAGATTTTTAATAGTTAGTCACCGGAATAAATCCCTTGGCTTCGATGATTTCCTGGCCGGTTTCCGTCAGGTAAAAGGTGCAAAATTTATATATCATACTGCCAAGTTTGGGATAACCGTTTGTGAATATAAACAAAGGCCTGGCAACAGGATATTGACCTGTCGTAATAGTTTGCCTGGAAGGTAAAATCCCATCAACCTTCAGGGCCTTGACGTTGGAGTCCAGAAAACCGATCCCCACATATCCGATAGCTCCGATAGTGGTCTTCACCCTGGCATGTGCCTGCGGATTGGAATTTACATATTCGACTTTTGATCCCATCTCTTCCTTATTCATGACTAGGCTGTGAAATGTCTCGTAAGTTCCAGATGAGGTATCGCGACTGATTACTACGATAGGCAAATCCGGCCCGCCAACTTTTTCCCAGTTTGTAATTTTACCCCTGTAGATATCACGAATCTGGGATGTACTCAGTTGCGAAACAGGATTGGACGGGTGAACAACAACACAAACACCATCCATAGCAACTACGTGAGCCACAGGAAAAACATCTTTCTCGACGGCTTTCTTAAATTCCTCATTTTTCATAAAACGGCTCATAGTAGCTATATCACATCTGCCATCTATCAAAGCTGCAGCACCATCGCCGCTTCCTGTCTTTTTGACGGTGATCTCCAAATCAGGGTAATTACTCTTGAATGCTTCAGTAAAAGCATCTGCAATCGGGCCGACAGTTGTCGAACCATCTATTTGCAGTGTTTGTTTTTCAGCAGCGACTAACTTAGTCGCTAAAACCAAACTCAGCATAATCAGGCCACATACAATAATTCTTTTCATTTTAAAATCTCCTTATTTTTATTTCCTTGAATTATACGATTCTAATGTTAGATTCTTGTTAGAATCAGGTTAGAATTTAGTAAATATTGTTAGAACTTGAAAACCAAATCTGCCTGAAGCCTGTCATAACCGTGATTATCATTACCTTTTTTATCAAGGAAATATGTCAGTGCCCCTTGCAGATTTTTGGCCAACTGATAGGTATATCCAAGCCTGTGGCCTTTTCCATTAGTGCCGCCACCGATGAAGTCTGAATCGCTAAACGCACCAAGAACGGCATCAGCCTCAAGGTCGCGGTAATCGTAGGAAAATTCCCACGAGCCGGGGTCTTTGCATTTACCTAATTTGCCGCCAACCAGCCAGCCTGTATCCTGCGAAGCTGAAGCAGGAGTGTTCTTGACATAGCTGGCGAAAGCGGAAGCAGGTGTTTGACCAAGCTTGAAACCATATTCGCCAAAGACTTCGGCAATATCGTAATCATTCGTGTATAGGCTGACGGCGTTTGAATTGCCCTGAAAACCGGTGCCAATGAGCGGACTTGAACCGTTGATATTGCCATAACTGTAATAGCCGGCACCGCCGGTAAGTGTGGACTTATCTGCAAATTTGTGTTTCAATCCACCTTGGATACCCCACAGGCCGGTATCTGCTCCACCTGATACTTCGTTGACCCAGAAGCCGCCGCCATTGGCAAACAATTCATCACTTTCGCCAAGCGACCTTGTGTACTGGATAGCAATGCCTTCTGGTGTCAGGTCGCCGTCCCAGATAAGCTGGTTGCCGCCAACACGATAGAAGGGATTTTCCATCTTGCCGCCAAAAATATTCAGACCGCTATCCTTGGGACTCCATTTGAAGTAGGCAAGGTCAAGCCATATAGATTTCTTCGAGAAGGCATCATCAAGTGTCTGATTTGTTGAGATCGGATCTCCCTTATCGCTTGAGAATGGTTCGCACGTAGCAAGACGCAGACCCATCTCAATAGCATCAGTTACTTTCCCGGTAATGCCAAGCCGAGCACGAATACGATTTCGATCGCGATTATTCTTGCCTTCCTCGTCTATCATTTCATAACGATACCTCAAATCACCGCTGATTTTTACATTTTCAGCCCATTTCAGACTATCAGGCAAGGCTCCTATTTGCTTTTCCTCTACTTTTGAGATTTTTCCATCAACTTTTTGCTCCTGAACTTTCTGCGATGCCTCCAGTTGTTCAAGCCGCTGCTGCATCTGCTGCATTCGTTGCTTGAGTTCGCCGATTTCATCAGCTTTTGCACCTACTCCCAAAACCATTACGAGCAGGCATACCATTAACACAGTTTTTTTAATCATTTTGTAACTCCATAAAATAATATCCGTAATTCCATATCCTCAGGACAATCCCGAAGATCTTTCTTTTAAGGATACCCCTAAAGTGTTAGGCGGGTATTAGAGCAGCGTTAGAATCCTGTTTATGGTGAAAAATATTTTGGTTCCTCATAAGAATCTGTACAGAACACGAGGCTAAGAACTGCTGTAT
>CAZICK010000080.1:0-17719 GCA_964537505.1 uncultured Pirellulales bacterium | reverse complement strand
AAAGCGAAAAACTCCAGCCCGCCTACGGCGGGCTGCTCTTAACCTGAAGCGTTGCCCTTCAGATCAAAATGCGCCGATTAAAAACCATGTTAAGGTCTTTGGGCAAGTTTACTTTTATAAATTTCTAAACGGCTTTGTATTTCATTTGCTAATTGTTCTTGGTTGGCAGAAGAAGCCAGGGACAAAGCTTCTTGTGCAGTTTTTATTGCCTCATCCAATCTGCCTTCAGCAGCATAAGCGATGGCTAAAGTATCCAGCAAAGTGGGGCTTTTGTTTTGGGTAAGTTCGCAGGCTTTTTCGGCTAATTTGATTGCCTGCGAAGGATTATAGAATTTGCTGGTTTTTTCAGTGGAAAAGATATATGCCAGGTTGTTTAAAACAAGGGGGTCATCGGGGTTTAGCTTCAAGAACGCCTGCCAATGATGGTATGCTTTTTCGATATTGCCCAGTTTGAAAAAAAGGCTGCCGATATTTTTTTGAACTTCTGGTTGATTTGGATCCTGCGAAAGGGACTCGGTTAAAGTTCCGATGGCTTTTTCGATCTTTTCTTTCTGGTCTCTTGCCGTCAGAAATTGCCTTTGTGCCAAGGACCAATTGGGTTTTAACTCTATTGCTTTTTTGTAAAACTCAATAGCCTCTATGAGTTTATCCTGCTGCTGCAGAACAAGGCCAAGTTTATAATTGGCCTCCGGCAAATCCGGATTTAAGGCTAAAGCCTTTATGTAATTTTCCGCGGCTTTTTCAAATTTATTTTGGTTAAGATAAAGATTGCCAAGGTTGTAATATGCTTCAGGCTGACTTGGATCTGTTTCTATAGCTTTGAAATAGGTTACCTCGGCTTTATCAAACTCCTGCTGCTTGAAAAAAGCCCTTGCCAAATCAACATTGGCACAATAAATATAAACTTTAAGATAGGCAAAAGGTTTTTGGGAGTGTCGATCAATTTCGAGATCAACTAAAGACAGGAATTTTAAAAAATAATTAATTGATTCATTAATCTCATCTTTATCAAAACTTATTCTGCCTAAGAAAAAGTAGTTAAGAATATAATCCGGGTACTCATTTTCAAGCTGTTTACTTAGTGCTTCTGCCTTGGAAGTTTGCCCGGTTTTATCAAAATAGGTAATTAATTTTACTTTCTCGTGGAGAAGTATTTTGCTTTTAGGATTTTCTTTTGTATCGTCAAATTCAAAATCCTCAACTACATCACCTCTGGAAATATATCCCAAAGATTCCAGGCGTTTTTTGCTTTTTTTATCCAACTCAAGTTTTTCTTCAGAGGGAGTGCTCTTCATCTGGTCTTGCAAGATCAGCTTTAGATTTTCTTTTAAAACTTTCGCTCGTTTGGGATTTTGATAAAAAAGATTTTCATTTTCAGTTGGATCCTTGCGGAAATCGTATAATTCTGGCACGGGAGCCTGAATATATTTCCAGGGGTCGTTAAGCAAAGCAAGTAATGGGCTACAGCCATATCGTGTAGGCAAAAGAGACTCACAATAAATGAATCTATCCTGGTTTTTTTGTTCATAATTACTTTCGAAACAATAAGAAAGGTCTTTACCATGTGCAATAGACGGCAAATCGATATTTAATAAATTGCACACAGTAGGAACTATATCTACTAAAGCAGTTGCTTCATTAATTCTTTTGCCTTTAGATCCTTTGGGCAATTTAAAAATAAGCGGAACATGGATAGTACTATTGTAAACAAAATATCCATGAGTCTCTTCAGAATGTTCGTCGCGGCTTTCGCCGTGGTCCGCCGTGATAATAATCAATGTTGAATCATATAGCCTGAGCTTTTTTAAAGTTTTTATCACATGGCCAATACAACTGTCAGTAAAAGCAATTTCCCCTGCGTAACGATTATCTGAATAATCTGAACTAAACGGAGCAGGAGGTTCGTATGGAAAATGAGGATCAAAATAATGCAAAAAAAGAAAAAACGGTTTACTCTTTTGTTTAGTTAGCCATTGGCATGCTAATTCACTTGCTTTATCGCCTTTCCTTTCATCAATAAATGCCTTCTCACTTTCCTCTTTTTGCCCAAATTTGTCGTTGTAAGTGTCAAAGCCTTGATTTAGGCCGAACTGGGTATCGAGAACAAAAGTGCTTACTATTGCACCGGTATAAAAACCTTTTTGCTGTAAGATCTCAGCAAGAGTCATATTGGACTCCCCAAAACGATAATTAGTATTGTCATGAACGCCATGATAAATCGGATTCGTGCCAGTCAGCATTGTGCTGTGTGCAGGAAGAGTCAATGGAACAGGAGAAAAACAATGCTCAAAAAGAACGCCATCCGCAGCGATAGCATCTATGTTAGGTGTGGTTTTTTGCAAGTAGCCATAACAGCTTAGGTGATCCGCACGACAGGTGTCGATACTGATAAGCAAAACGTTTTTAATTTCTTTTGCAGGTTTGAAAAAACTAAATAAAATCAGAACAACTGTGAGAACTAAAACCAATACCAAAATAGCAAGTACTATTTTCCCCTTTGAAACCGATTTTTGTTTATTTTCCTTTTTATTCATAAGATTGCCTTAGCTAATATTTTCCTCCGTGATAGCAGAGATATTATACCATGCCTGCCGGAGGCCATGAAGCGTCAAATTCCAAGGTTTTGCTTGCAAAACATTGAAAATAACATCAACTTTTTCTGAGTAGAGCCTATTTTTCTTATCTGCGCAAACTCGTCTCCTCCACGCCACCCGTGTTCCATCCCCCCAACTCAGCCCTCTTCTGATTTCTGATTTCTGACTTCTGAAATCTCAAATCTCAAATCTGACTTCCTCCCTCCACGGCCCGCCCTCTTTCCTTCCCCTCATCTACCCATCTACTCATTTACTCACCCAATTCTGTTAAGAAGTGGGTACAAACATAGTCCAAACATACTACAAACTACATACAAACATAGTGCAAACATAGTACAAACCACATCACTTTTCATCAGAATTCATCCAAATTTCGCCGAATTTCACACTTTTTTCTTACCCATCTTACCTAATCGTTACAATCGTTACGCAAAAATAAGGAGTTACATCAATTCCAACAACGTAAAATAAGCACTTACATCAATTCCCCGCCACGAAAAATAAGCACTTACAGCGAATTTTTAGAGGCTTTCTTTGCTGTTCACAATCTTTGACAGGTCTTCTCTGATGCTCTGCTCAACTATGCCAAGCAGTTCCTCCAACGCCACAATCGGTATCGCCAACGGTGGCATAATCACAATCACGTCACCCAGCGGTCGAAGTATAACTCCTTTATTACGCATAAGTTGACACAATTTCGCACCGATCCGCTTTGTCGGATCAAACCCTTTTTTACCCGCCTTATCCACAACCAACTCAATCCCCACCATCATCCCGCATCTGCGAACATCACCCACAAAATCAAGCTCAGCAATCTTCTCTAAGTACTTGTCAATTAAAGAGATCCTGTCCGGCAAACCCTCCAGCGTCCCTTCTCGCTCAAACACCTCCAGGCTCGCGATCGCCGCTGCACAACCCAGCGGGTTCCCGGTATAAGTGTGGCCGTGATAAAGAGTTGTGTAAATCCATGGCTCCTTCAGAAACGCCTCAAAGACCTTCTCGCTCGTCAGCGTCGCCGCCAAAGGCAGATAGCCGCCCGTTAACCCCTTGGCAATACAGAAGATATCAGGATGCACCTCCTCCTGCTCACACGCGAACATCGTCCCCGTCCGCCCGAACCCAGTCGCCACCTCGTCCACTATCAACAGCGTATCGTACTTGTCTGCCAGGTCTTTTACACCCCTGAGAAACCCGTTCGGATGAACTATAAGTCCTGCTGCCCCCTGCACTAACGGCTCAACAACAATCGCCGCAACCTTCCCCGCCTGCTCTTCCAGCAGCCCCTCCATCTGCACGAGGCAGTGTTCCCGGCATTCATCGGCAGTGCCGGCAAACCGGTACGGGGCCGGGTTGTCACAGAACTTCGCTGCAAACGTCAACGGCCCGAAGATTTGATGGAAAATGCTTATGCCACCAACACTTACGGAACCTATCGTGTCGCCATGATACGACTGTTTCATCGCAATAAACAGGTCTCTCCCGTCGATCTCCAGATTACGCCAATACTGAAAGGCCATCTTGATCGCGATTTCCACTGCGGTCGAACCATTGTCGGAATAAAAAACCCTCGTAAGTCCTTGTGGCACAACCTCTACCAGCTTTCTGGCAAGTACAGCCGAACTCTCCGAGGCCAGGCCCAGCATGGTCGTATGGGCGATTTTGTCTAACTGCCTGCAAACAGCGGCATTTATGTGCGGATGACAGTGGCCGTGTATATTGCACCAAAGCGACGAGACGCCATCTATATATCTGTTACCGTCTGTGTCATAAAGGTTTACACCTTCGCCGCGATCGATGACCAAAGGTTCGTCGTCCAGCCATAACTGCATTGGAGTAAAGGGATGCCAAAGATGCTCCTTGTCCCAATCCTGCAAATCGCGTGTTTTCATTTACCCAATAACTCCTCGCTGATGATTATGTATTTTGATAACTCTATATATGAGAAACAGTTACAGCCTTGGCCATCCTTTGAATATATCGAACCCGGGACCGTTTCTGAATTTGAGCATTATCATATTTTTTACGCGAAACTGTCCGTCGCTATCGCGCACGTATTCGAACAGCCAGCTACTGCCAACGACAGGAATTATAGCGTAATTGCTTTGTGGATCAATAGTTGTGAGAACAGCGAACTCTACCCGGCCGGTCTGTTCTCCGGCGGAGGTAACCTCCAGACTCCTGATACCGTTGGTGGCTATCAGCGGTTTGGAAAGTCTGTGGGCAATGGCCTGGGAAGCTTGTTCCTTACGGAACCCGTTGTCTAACAACAGGTTATCACTCAACAGGTTAATAATCGCCGCGGCGTCTTCATCCTCGGCCCCCTGCACAATCTGACGTGTCACGCGTTCGAGCTGTTCCCGATTGGTATCGACAGCATAGTCGAGCAGCAGAAACAGCCCTGCCAGCAGTGGACCGGTCAAGATGTAAACCTTTTTAACACGGCCACTTGTGAACGCCCAGGCCAGTAGAATCACCGTTTCGAACAGCACCGCGATAATCAGTCCCGCATTCGGACTGTCGAACAAATGGTAGTACATCTTGTCTAACCTCCGATTTGATACATATCTCGCATCGTCTTGTCCGATTGCATATAATGTAAGATATTGAATTGCAAAGTGTTAGCTGCTGTTTGCCTGGCAGATTCAACTGCAATGTTTTACCTGGCATGTTGCCTGGGAAATTCATTTATGGTCGGCATAGTACTCGTGTCAACACTACCATTTTTTGCCTGTCCAAGCCAATATAAAACAATCCACGCCGCTACAGATAGTCACAAGTACGGTAAGGGCAACGACTAACGGGCAGTGTCGGTTGGTAGTGGATAGTGGATGGTGGATGGTGGATGGATGAGTGTGGCGGTCGATTGGTGAGTCTGTGGTGGGCCTGAGCCGTACCAATAAAAAAAGGCTTGCCATTACAGACAAACCTTTTTAGCAATCTAATGCCTCCACCGCAATGCCGTCCGAAAAGACATTTGAAAAGAACCCATTAGTACAAAGTGGGCAACCGTTGCTCATTTCCAGAAATCCTGGCTGGCAGGCTTATCCGGCACTTGAAGGGCTGGCTTCCCAATTCATGGGTATCGGTTCTTCAAATATAGCTTATCGTAACGAACATGGCAGAGGCGATTTTTCAAATAATCAAACCTGACAATATAGCTTATAACATATTCCTGATCGGAAATCAAGAAACTTTTACTTAAATAATATCGGTTATCCTCTGGATCACAAATATCTAAAAAACACAAAAAAAACCTTGACAAAACAACGTTTTTTTGATAAAATTTTGCTCTTGTTGGTCGGGCTTTCAAACAAACGCGGTTTTACGCCTTGGTTGCTTAGCTTTGCAGGTTAAGGGAGCCTCTAAAGTTTGCAGTAAGGTCTATTTAGCTGCGGAGTTGGGCTTTGAACTTTTTCTGCAGAATCGCCATAATCTTTTCCTGATGCTCGTCCACCTGTTCGTGACGTAGCGTTCCGTCGGCCCGGCGAAACACCATCGACAGGGTCAGACTCTTGTTGCCCTGGGCAACGCCCTTGCCACGATAAATACCGACAAACTCCAGTTCCCGCAAATCATCGATGCCCAGTTGCAAAATCACTTCTTCGATCGCCGCCCATCTCACCTGCTCGCCCAGCACCAGCGAAAGGTCACGGGTGATACTGGGAAAGCGGATTATCGGTTCCAGCCTGGCTCCTTCACCTTCCAGTTGAACCAACTGGTCAAAGTCGATCTGGGCCAGGCAGAGTTCATGGTCAAGATCGAATGCTTCCACAATCTTTGCGCTGATTCTGCCAATCTGCCCAATAACACGATCGCCAATTACAAGCTCCGCTCCCTCACCACGACCTGCCCACAAAACCTCTCTCGGCCTGCAGTCCAGTTTTACCTGCCGGTCCAGTTTTGCCAGGACCGCCTCGATTGCCCCCCGCAAATGTCGAAAATCACTGTCGGTTATCAGGCCCAGTTGCATTTTCTCCTGTGGCAGTCCCGGCCCATTGGCGGGACGATAGACCGCTGCCAATTCGTATAAATCGCACCGACCGTTGTCCGCGTCCTGATTTCGTTTTCGCGTACCCAGCAGGGACGGCCCAAGACTCATACGCAGAGCGTTATTACTTTTACGAGACATATCTTTGACACGTAGCGGCTCAAAATCGCTTTCGCTGAACAGTTCTAAGTATTTATCCTCCACAAAGCTCACATTGATCGCTTCGAAGAATCCGCATCCGTTCAGGGCCTGACTGACTTTCGTGCGGGTCTGCTGCAATATATCCGGCGTCTTAACGGTTATGTGTATCTTTGGCTCGGTCGGTACGTGGCCGTAACCGTGAATGCGGATTACCTCCTCGATCAGGTCCGCTTCCCGCGTCAGATCAGACCGCCACGACGGTATCGTGCAGGTGACGATCCCGTTGGCGTCAGATTCCGGCGATAAGCCAAGCCTTTCAAACAACTTTATGACATATTTGCTGTCAAAATCAATTCCTATCAGTGTTTTCAGACGTGACAGACGCATTTCGACCTTGGGCATTTTTTGCATACCGGGCGCCACATCGATAACGCCTGGGGCAACCTGGCCTTCCGCCAGCTCCTCCAGCAGCGCCGCCGCCCGGCGTGAGGCCCACTGGACCATCTCCATATCGACGTTACGTTCGAACCGAAAGGACGAATCGCTGTTCAGGGCCAGCGCTCGGGCGGTTCGCCGAATGCTCAGCGGCGCAAAATGAGCACTTTCCAGTAGTATCGTGTGGGTATCGTTACTCACCTCGCTGGCCAGCCCCCCCATAACACCCGCCACCGCTACGGCATTACGGGCATCGGCTATTACCAGCATATCCGGGGTCAACGGACATTTGGTCTGATCGATGGTCTCTATTTGTTCGCCCGGCTTGGCGGTTCGCACTACAATCCGGTTTTCGCTCAGCTTGTTATAATCGAAGGAATGCAGCGGCTGACCGATCTCCATCATCACATAATTGGTTATATCGACCACGTTACTGATACTCCGCAGCCCGATCGTTTCCAGCCGTCGTCGCATCCAGTCGGGGCTTGGTCCTACTTTTACCTTGTCGATGACCCTCGCTGTGTATCGGCCGCACAACTGCGGCGCCTCATCGGCCACCGAGGTCCACTCGGTCACATCCCTGCCATGCTCGGAGAATTCCACGCTTGGCATCCGAAACGCCGCCCCCGTTACCGCCGAGACCTCACGGGCCAGACCGATATGTCCCAGGCAGTCCGGCCGATTGCTCGTTATCTCAAGGTCCAGCATCCAGTCATCACCCACCTGCTCACGCCCCTCGACCGGAAACCCCACATTCGTGAATATCTCTTCCAGCCGCTCCAGCGAGTCCTCATATTCGACGTATTCCCTGAGCCATTCCACCGATATTTTCATTGTTTCCAGCCTTCCACTGCCAATATATCTACAAAAATTCACTTGTTGACCGGTCATGTTAGCCTCTGGAGGTCCACTTGTCAATCCCGCTGTCCAACTACTTAAAATTCACCGTCAAATTGAACTGCACCATTGACGTTGGGCGGTGGGGGGGTCTATAATGGCTGCTCTGAGATGCCGGGCCGATTGGCCCGCACAAACCGTGGCCGCAAATATTTGACTATATATTGAAATTGGAGATTGCCTTGAGCGAGAGTATTTGCGAAAAATGTGCCGGACTATGTTGTCGTTATTTGGCCCTGCCCATCGAAACTCCCGATACCAAAGCTGATTTTGACGATGTGCGATGGTATTTGGCCCATGAGGGGATATCGGTCTTCGTGGAGGACGGCGACTGGTACATCAACATCGCCAGCCGCTGTAAGTATCTTAATAATAACAATCTCTGCGATATCTACAAAGATCGTCCCCGCATCTGCCGCGGATATAAGGAGGAAAACTGCGACTACCACGGTGGCGACTACGGTTACGAATTGTATTTTTCCTCAATTGAGGAGCTTGACGAATACATCAAACAGAACAAAAAACGCTGACGAACGCCGGCAATTGAAAAAAGGATGGACATTATGCAAAACCGAAATAAATGGATTTCCGTATCTTTAATGGTATTCCTGTGCGGATTGGTTTCAAATATGGAAGGTCAGCAGTTGCCGGTAGGGGCTGTTGATCCTTCATCGGAACAGGAAAACGGCAAGTTGACACTGTGGTATGAACAGCCGGCGAACAAATGGGTTGAAGCTCTACCGATCGGCAATGGCCGACTTGGCGCGATGATATTCGGCGGCACGAAAGAAGAGCGGCTCCAGCTCAATGAAGACACCTTATGGAACGGTCAGCCCCACGATTACGCGCACGAGGGAGCGGTCCGGTACTTGCCTGCCATCCGAGATTTATTGGCCGAGGGCAAACAACGCCAAGCCGAAGCCCTGGCGATGGAGCAATTCATGAGCGTACCTTTGCGTCAGAAAGCCTATCAGCCACTGGGCGATTTGCTTTTGGACTTCCCCGGCCATAACGAAGTGCAGAACTACAGACGCCAGCTCGATCTGGCCTCAGCCGTTGCGACCGTCACATACAAGGTCGGCGATGTTACCTATAAGCGGGAGATATTCTCAAGCGCCCCGGACCAGGTCATCGTTTTGCGGATTACCGCCGACAAAAAAGGGGCAATCAATTTCCGGGCGACGATGCGCAGCCCACACGCCGGGTCGATCCTGCATGTCCTGAGTAAAGACCAGCTTGCCCTTCGCGGACAGATAGAAGATGGCGTAGTCACATTTGAAGCCCGCCTGGCGGTGAGAACCGATGGCGGACAGGTAGAGATCACCGACAAGGGCGTTGAAATAGTGGATGCGGACTCGGCAACGCTCCTGCTGGCCGCGGCCGGCAGTGTGAAGAACTACAAGGATGTCAGTGCCGACCCGGCGGAACTCTGCAGCCAGGTGATCCAAACCCTCCAGCACAAGATGTATGACGCGATCCGAAAGGATCATATAGCAGACTACCGCCAACTCTTCTCAAGGGTCAGCCTTGATCTTGGGATAACCGAAAGTGCTTCGCTTCCCACAGATCAGCGCATCAAGGCGTTTTCGGAGGGGAAAGATCCACACCTTGCCGTGCTCTATTTCCAGTTCGGCCGCTACCTGATGATTGCCGGTTCGCGGCCTGGATGTCAACCGCTGAACCTCCAGGGAATATGGAACGAAAGTAAAACTCCACCGTGGGACAGCAAGTACACCACTAACATCAACGCTGAAATGAATTACTGGCCTGCGGAATCGTGCAATCTTGCCGAATGTCATCTGCCGCTGTTCGATCTTATCAAAGATGTTTCCCAAACCGGCGAGCGCGTGGCAAAGGAGCATTACAATTGTCGAGGCTGGGTGCTGCATCACAATACGGATATGTGGCGTGGCACAGCGCCGATCAACGCGTCGGACCACGGCATTTGGGTGACTGGAGGAGCCTGGCTATGTCAGCACCTGTGGTGGCACTATGAATTCTCGTCAGATGAACAGTTCCTCAGAGAACAGGCTTATCCTATCATGAAGGGCGCAGCATTATTCTTTGTGGACTTCCTGACGCCGGATCCGAAAACCGGCTGGCTGATCAGCACACCGTCGAATTCGCCGGAAAACGGAGGCTTGGTCGCTGGGCCGACGATGGACCATCAGATTATCCGTAACCTGTTTAGCAATTGCATTGCCGCGAGCAGAAAGTTGAATGTGGATGCGGACCTGAGAGAAAAACTCGAACAGATGAAAGAGAAAATCGCCCCCAACCAGATCGGCAGACATGGCCAGTTGCAGGAATGGCTTGAGGACAAAGACGATCCGAAAAACACGCACAGGCATGTATCGCACCTTTGGGGCGTGTGTCCGGGGGAGGAGATTACGTTGCGCGGAACGCCTAAGTTGTCCGCGGCCGCCAAGCAGTCTCTCATCTTTCGCGGCGACGGAGGCATGGGATGGAGCAAAGCGTGGAAAATAAACCTGTGGGCGCGGTTTGAGGATGGCGATCATGCCTATAAGATGCTCTCCATTCTGATCAGCACGGGAACCTACCCAAACATGTTCGACGACTGTCCACCGTTCCAGATTGACGGAAACTTCGGCGGCATTTCAGGCATCGCCGAAATGTTCCTGCAAAGCCATACCGGCAAAATCCATCTGCTGCCGGCGCTTCCGGGAGCCTGGCCCGATGGTTCGCTGCAGGGACTATGCGCCCGTGGAGCTTTTGTCGTTGACCTGAAATGGAAAAACAATACATTGTCACAGGCCACGATCTATTCGAAAAAAGGCAACCCCTGTAAAGTTACCTATAAAGACAAAACTATAGATATCCCGACAACCGCAGGCCAGCGATATGTTTTGAATTCCTTGCTTGAACTGAACCCGCAAAAGTGACCATCAGTACCGGACTTTTGAAAAATTGTGCCCAATTGGATTCCCATATATACCCATACTGAATGAAAATGCCGGTTTATTGTACGTACCGGCCCTTTAATATAACAAAACTTCATCACCCTTTTTCATGTCAATTTCATAGATTCCCGGCGATACCTGTTTGAGTTTGAGATTGCGATCATTTTTAATACGGACCTCGCCGTCCAGGTCCGGCCGCACCCGGCATGGCTCGCCTGACAGACTCTTGATCCGCACCCACTTGGTTTGGCCGTCTGCACGTTTTGCCGAGACCAGGAAGGCTCCTTCTGTTCGCAGATCACGGAACTCGATGTCTTTCCAGGCCGATGGAACTGCCGGGAAAATGCGAATAGGCCCTGACTCGTCTGCCGCCGGATCGCTCCAACTCTGTATGAGCATGTCCTGGATGATGCTGGCAAGGGATAGCGAAGACTCGATGCACGGGTTGCCGCCGCATGACCATAAACCGTTCGGATGAAGTTCGTTCTGCAATCTTTTCAATCCCTCCAAAGCCCGGTCACCATCTCCTATCGCCAAGCCGATCGCAGCGGCGTGGGTCTGCACCATCGCATGCAGGTTTTCATCGGCGTCCGAACCAGCCCCGCCGTGGGCGAGGGTATACGACCTTCGCAGGACATCCTCCGTTCCTTCCTGCTCGATGTTAACCAGGTAAAGCGGGTAAATCATGAGCAGGTGCGAGAAATGCCTGTGTTGATCGCGGGCTGTCTGGGTGCTGCCCAAGCGGAATCCCTTCTCGTCCGCGGAGAAATCAACGAGGCGACTGACTACCTCTCGCCAGCGTGGGATCAGCGGGTCGTCGATCCCCAGCCGCTTACTGGCCTTGAGCAGCGTATAGCAGCCCCATTTGAACAGTGCCAAGTCGAAGTTGCAGTCCTTGAAGATGCTCGTCTCCGGCGAATAAGTCGGCGGCAGGTGAAGTTTGCCGTCATCTCCCTCACTGACAATATGGAGATAAAGATTGATGCTGCGACGCAGCAGCGGATAGATTTTTTCACGCAGCATCTCGTCGTCCATGGAATAGCGGTACTGCCACCATAAGTTGTGCATGGTCCAGGGAAGGTTGCCCACGAGATGAAAATAACGCATATCCTGTTGACGATTCCCAATCAGGTCACCCGCCACTTCAATCGGCAAGTACGCCGAGTCTTCCTGCCACGCCACCGGGCGCACCGCCTTAATCAATTCCTCGCGATTGTCATAAAACCTGTTGAGCAATTCCTGCCCCTGCTCCAGGCGGTTGGCTGCATAGACCGCCCAGTGCGCGCTCTGAATATTCCAGTCGGTCGTCGTGTAGGGCCATGGCCCACCCTGGGCCCAGATGCCGGACGTATCAACATAGAAACGGCCCGTGCGCGCCGTGCAGCCGAAGCGGTAAATAGTCTGCCAGTAGAGCGACTCCAGCCCTTTGTCAGGAATACTAACAAAACTCATGGGATAATAGTCATGCCACCACTTGCGATGAGCTTTTATCCAATTCACCATGTCGAGTTCCACAAAACGCTTAACATCCGAAACAGCCGTCTCAGCAGCCGTTGATTCGGGATAACTGTTTGCAATACTGACAAAGTGGGTGCGGGTTTCTTTCTGAACCTGCTCGCTCCAGGCCGTCGCATATTGTCCGCCGGCAAGGAGGTCCTGTACCCATACGCCAATATTGCCTTTTTCTTCCTGACGACCTGGCGGATTGGCCTTGAATACCTTCATGGTATTAACGTAGTGCTCGCCATATCGCCTGGCGAATGCGGCGATCTCCGACTCTTTAGTCGGATAGCCACTTCGCGTTGTTCGAGCCTCAGCCGGATGCCAGGTCCAGTTGCATTCCTTCTCACCGGCCGACGGCGTCAACTCCGTTACTATCGCCATATCATCGGCATGGGTGAAATGACGAATCCGAATCTCGCCCTTGTCTGTTTGGATCGTCCCGGTCAATTCGGCATTCCACAAATCTTTCCGCCAGTTACAGCCGGTGAGTTTACCAACAGGATGAAGTGAAAAATGCCCGATCATAAGACGTGGCCGACTATAGGCTGTCCAGCCGTATGTATCGTCGCGATGGTCCTGAACATCGGCCCGGAACACCTGAAGCCGAATGGTATCGCCTGCCTGATACAGCATCGAACCAATCATGGCATTTCCAAAATGAGGCGCTTGCGTCCAATTTTGCGGCAGCGTATCAAAGGTCATATCATGCTGCTGCATAAATGCCGGCCAATCAACCTTCTCCTGGGCCAAACCCAAATCCGCAGCCATTGTGTTGCATCCGAACAAAAACAACATAAGACATGCGATGAGTGTCTGAAATACCAATTTATTCTTCATTACCATACCTGCCATCTAACATTTTATGTTTCAGCCCAACTGCGCCGCTGAGCCTCTTTTCCAATAGAATATCAAATCTGTCTCAAAAATTCAAGGGAGCCTCTAAAAATTGCCTTTATCACGAGAACGAGCGAAATTTTCGTCAGCGGGGCCCGGCATTTTCAAAATATTTCAGCCACAATAATTGTGGTTGCCGGGTTATCAATTTTGGTTATAATGGCTGGACATGAAGAAATCGCTAACATCTCAGCCGGAATTGGCAGGCATATTGCCAACAGAGCAGGAACTAAAATACTTAGCCCCCTGCGTTGAACTGCTCCGGGAGCAAGTAGAAACGAGTTGCGAAGCGAAAATGACCAGTTTCGTATGAAACTTGTCACCCCGAGCAAACCCTGAGCTTGTCGAAAGGGAAGTCCAGGCGGGAATGAGTATTTAAACTAACTTATGAATAGAATGGACATCTAAATGGCAGTACAGGATAACCTCTTTCCAGGAATAAATACCTCACATTTCGGAGATAATCTTCGTAAACGCACTATCTTCCTACCTAAGCTTTTAGAAGAAAAGACCAAAGTAAACATGATATTATTCGATAATGAGCAATTCCGAAAGGCTCATGAAATCTTTTGCAAGTGGGCTGATATTGAAAGTTCCGACAAGATTAAACAACGCACGGAATCGAATCTTGAAGGGGAGTTCTTTAAGGAAATATTCGGTGATGCTCTCGGATACAAGCTTTTTTCAGAGAATTCAGACCAATGGGATGCGGAACAGAAATACAATGTCAATGGTGGGCAAGCAGATGCAGTAATAGGCAATTTCTCCCCCTCAAGCAAAATCGTTCAGATGGTTGTCGAATTAAAAGGTCCTGCTACAAACGTAGATCGAGACAAAACCAATGGAAGAACACCTGTTCAGCAGTGCTGGGACTATCTAAACATATTGACTGAATGTCCCTGGGGGGTTGTTTGTAACTTTGTAAGTTTTAGGCTTTATCACCGCAATTCGGGTTCCAGGACTTATGAATTGTTTACTCTCCAACAGCTTCGGCATATAGACAACTTCAAGAAGTTTTACTACATATTTCAGAGAGATGGACTTTTAACCACAAAACTTCAGCAGATTCCGCGTGCTGATATTCTTCTGCAAAAGTCATATACGAAAGAAAAAGAAGTAGGAGATTCGCTATATAGCCACTACCACCTTAACAGGCTAAACTTAATTCATTATCTCAAAACAAAACACGACAAAACTTTGGATAAAGCAATATACATTGCCCAGAAGCTCATAGACAGGGTAATTTTTATTGCCTTTTGTGAAGATAGAGGACTTCTGCCACCTGCTTCTCTCAAAAGGGCATGGGAACAGATACGGCCTTTTGCAAAAGTAACAAATCCACGATGGCAGAATTTCAAAGAACTTTTCATCAGCATCGATAAGGGAAATTCCAATGCAGATATAGCTCCCTACAACGGCGGCTTATTCCGAAAAGACGAGGAAATTGACAATCTTGATCTCGATGATCAAAAAACAGATTTCTTTAGAAATATAGGAGACTACGACTTCTGTAACGAAATTAACGTTGAAGTACTTGGTCATATATTTGAACGTTCTGTCAATGACATTGAACGAATTCGTACCGGTGGTCTTTTCGCAGAGCACATTGAACCTGAAAAGCAGGTAAAAATGTCTAAATCGGCTGAACGTAAAAAGTTCGGAATTTACTATACCCCAAAGGATTTTACGGAATTTATAACACACAACACTATATATAAACTTGCAGTTAGCCGTTTTGATTCCTTGGCTGATTCTATGGGTATCCAGCGGGAAAATGCAGAGACTGCCGAAAACGATAAAAATGCAAAAGACTACTGGAGTAAGTGTCTCGACCTTCTCAAACATATTAAGATAGTTGACCCTGCCTGTGGAAACGGTGCTTTCTTAATTCAGGCATACGATACACTTGAGGAACTTTATCTCGATATCCTTTACCACCTTTCCTATCAGGGCGTTGATGTAGATACCTTAAAAGGTCAAATCCCCGATATTATACTTACCAGCAATATATATGGTGTTGACCTTTATCGTGAAGCTGTGGAAATAACACAGCTTTCCCTTTGGCTAAGGTCAGCGGTAAAGGGCAGGAGTCTTGCCGATTTATCTGAGAACATCGTCTGCGGAAACAGTCTTGTAGATGACCCCAATGTCCACCCCGATGCTCTCAACTGGCAAAAAACATTCCCGGAAGTATTTTCCAGGGAAAACGGCGGCTTTGATTGTGTCATTGGCAATCCCCCGTGGGAGCGAATGAAGTTGCAGGAAAGAGAATTCTTCGATGGTAGGGATATGAAGATAGCAACAGCCAACAACGCCGCAAAACGCCGGGAATTGATAAACAATCTCCAAAAGAGAAATCCTGAACTATTCGAATTATATCAAAATGCCTTAAAACAGGCTGAAAGCAATCTTGATTATATCAGACATTCCGACAGATACCCCTTGACCGGCAAAGGTGATATCAATACTTATGCTATTTTTGCTGAACTGGCTTATTCTATCATCGGGCTGGATGGAATGGTTGGACTACTTGTTCCCTCCGGAATAGCTACTGATAAAACAACAAAAGATTTCTTCGGTACCCTAATAGATGAAAAGCGTCTCATCGGTTTATACGATTTTGAAAACAGAAAGAAAATATTTATTGATGTGGATGGAAGGTTTAAGTTCTCAATACTATTGTTCTCAGGCATTAACCTCAAGAACGAAAAAATTGATTTCTGTTTCTTTGCCCACAAAATTCATGATCTAAAAGACAAAAATCGCAGCATCAGTCTAACCCCTTCTGATATCAAAATGCTCAATCCAAATACAAAAACCTGCCCTGTATTTCGCAGTAGCAGAGATGCCGAAATTACCAAATCTGTTTACAGACGGGTCCCTGTATTGATTGATAAAAATCGAAAAGAAGGCGGCAATCCCTGGGGCTTAAAATTCTTTACGATGTTTCATCAAACCAACGATGCCGAATTGTTCCACACAGAAGACCGGATGAAGGCCATGAGATACAAAAGACAAGGCCCTGTCTGGAAAAAAGGCAAAAAAACCTTTCTGCCCTTATATGAAGCCAAAATGATCCAGATGTACGACCATCGAGCAGCCAGTGTCATCATAAATGAAGAAAACTGGTTCAGGCAGGGACAAACCGATGCTACTTCCGAAGCCTCACACCAGAACCCCGAATATTATATCGAGCCTCGATGGTGGACTGATGCCGAAAACATCGAAAAAACCCTGAATAATTACCCACATCCCATGTTTTTGGCCTATAAGAATGTAACAAGCCCTACTAACCAACGAACAATGATTGCAGCATTTATCCCTAACTATGGTGTGATTAACTCTGCGCCACTTATATTGTTCGATGAATCGCTTTCCGCCCGGCATCAATCCTGTTTTCTGGCGAATCTCAACTCGTTTGCTTATGACTATATAATGCGTCAGAAAATAGGCAATGTGAACCTCAATTATTTTCTGCTTGAACAAATACCGATGTTCTCACCTGATTTCTATGATGCCCCCTGTCCGTGGGATAAAAAACAATCGTTGAAACAGTGGATTTCTCAAAGGGTGCTTAAGCTAACCTGTACGAGTAATGATATGATCGGCCTTGCTAAAGCAGCGAATTTTAAAAAGGGTATTCACAAGTGGAAAGCTCCGGAAAGATTAAAACTTACCGCCGAACTGGATGCAGCCTATTTCCTGCTTTATGGAATTGAAAAGGACGATGTGCTATATATCTTATCTACATTTAGCGGAATAGCTAAGCAAACCGAAAGTATTTTTGAGAACAGCATAGCTAAAGCTATTCTTGAAAACTACAATACTTTAAGCAGCAATATGTAGTTATACCAGACTATCTCTTATATGATTAATTTTGGCGTTACAGAACGGAAAACCCAAGAACTCCAGCAGCGTATGCATAACTGCAATCTGCTTGAGAATGATATTGAAGAAACATTCGTTCGAAGCACTGGCCCAGGAGGACAGAAAACCAATAAAACCTCTACCTGTGTGCACTTAAAACATATTCCCAGCGGGTTGACAGTGAAGGTTCAAAAGAGCCGCAGCCAGCCACTGAACCGTTATTATGCGAGAAACCAAATGTGTGAACTGCTGGAGAATAAATTACTTGGAAAAGAGAGCCTGCAAGCAAAAAAGATACAAAAAATCAGGAAGCAGAAAGACAGAAGAAGACGCAGAACCACCCGATATCCGCCTTGGTTGGATAAATCCGTCTAAAGCCCCGCGCCATGGCGCATTGAAGCGTAAATTACAGGTGTCCGCTACATTTTTGGTTCCTCATAAGAATCTGTACAGAACACGAGGCTAAGAACTGCTGTATC
>CAZICK010000079.1:0-17864 GCA_964537505.1 uncultured Pirellulales bacterium | reverse complement strand
AGAAGTCAGAGGCCGGAGTTGGGAGGGGGGCGGAGTTGGAAGTGGGGCGGGGGAAAGATAAAAAAATAGGTAATGGGTTGGATTTGGGGGATAATTTGCTTGACGTGGGTGGGTGTGGTTTGGTATTATGGTGGGTATGTATGTGGCAAAGCCGGTTGCCCGGATGAGGGAAATTGGATAGTTAGCAGAGCGAGGAGCAGGAGGTAGTTGTCATGTGGATGGGAAGATCGAGATCGATAGTGGGCTTGGTGGTGGTTTTGGCAGTGGGGATGGCAGCGAGTTCGGCGTTAGCCGAGACTATCTATGTGAAGGCCGGCGGTGGTGGCGACGGAAGCAGTTGGGCAAATGCGTATGGCGACCTTCAGGACGGGCTGGACGATGCCGGGGATGGGGATGAAATCTGGGTGGCGGCGGGGACGTATAAGCCCACCTATGATTATGGATTGGGGATAGGCGATCGAGGCAAGCATTTTCGTATGATAAACGGCGTGGGAATCTATGGCGGATTTGCGAACACGGGTAATCCGGCGTGGGAAGATCGCGACCCGGATGCATATCTTACTATTCTCAGCGGCGATCTGCTGGGTAATGACAACCCGGCCACGCCCGTGGACGACCTGCTCGATGACCCCAGCCGGGCAGACAACTGCTACCGTCTCTTTTATCATCCAGAGGGTACAAATCTGGATACAACCGCCATACTCGACGGGTTTACCGTTACTGCCAGCAATGCTATCGGTTCTGAAGCACACGACTACGGCGGCGGCGGGATGTATAACTACTTCAGCAGCCCAACATTAACTGGCTGCACCTTCACCGGCAATTCGGCTATCGGTGGCGGGATTATGTATAACAACTCCAGCAGCCCGACAGTGACTGGCTGCACCTTTATCGGCAACTCGGCTGGCCACGGCGGCGGTATATCTAATTACAACAGCAGCCCAACAGTGACTGACTGCACGTTCAGCAACAACTCGGCTAACTGGGGCGGTGGCGGGATGGTTAACTGGATGAGCAGCCCGAGGGTGACTGGCTGCATTTTCAGCGGCAACTCGTGTGATACTTTCGACGGCGTTGGCGGCGGGATGTATAACTACTTCAGCAGCCCAACATTAACTGGCTGCACCTTCACCGGCAACTCGGCTAACGGCATATTCGGCGTCGGCGGCGGGATGTCTAACGAATACTCCAGCAGCCCGACAGTAACCAACTGCACCTTCATCGGCAACTCGGTTGGCAACGACGGCGGTAGTGGCGGCGGGATGCATAACGACGGCAGCAACCCGACAGTGACTGGCTGCATATTCAACGGCAATAATGGCGGCGGGATGTCTAATGACTTCTCCAGCAGCCCGACAGTGACTGGTTGCACATTCAGCGGCAATGATGGCGGCGGGATGTCTAATAACTTCTCCAGCAGCCCGACAGTTACTAACTGCACTTTCATCGGCAACTCGGCTTTCATCGGCGGCGGGATGTCTAACGAAGACTCCAGCAACCCGACAGTGACTGGCTGCACCTTTACCGGCAACTCGGCTGACTACTACGGCGGCGGGATGTGTAACGGCAACAGCAGCCCGACAGTTACTGGCTGCACCTTCACCGACAATTCGGCAGATAAAGGCGGCGGGATGGCTAACGCGGTGAGCAGCCCGACAGTAACCAACTGCATACTCTGGGGCAATACCGCAGCTTCCGAGGGTGATGAGATTTTTAATAATGATTCCAGTAGTATCCCGGTAATCAGTTATTGCGATATTGCCGGCTGTCTTCCCGGGGGGGAATGGGATAGTTCGCTTGGCTCGGACGGCGGCGGTAATATCGATGGCGATCCGCTGTTTGTCGATGCGGATGGGGCTGATGATACGCCCGGCACTGAAGATGATAATTTGCGACTTCAAGCTGGTTCGCCGTGTATTGATGCTGGTGATAACAGTGTGGTAACGGAGGCGAGCGATCTGGATGGTAATGTCAGGGTAGTCGATGGGGATTGTGATAGCGTAGCGGTGGTGGATATGGGAGCATACGAGTTTGGTTGGGTTTACCTGGGGGACTTTGACGGGCAGTGTGATGTTGACCTGGTAGATTTTGTGATTATGTCAGCGGCGTGGCTAAGCGATGATACGCCAACAGCCAACTGGAACCAGGACTGTGACCTTGACAATAGCGGTGTGATAGATATGGGCGATCTGGAAATGCTGGGGGCAAACTGGCTGGCAGGGGAATAATTGTTTTTAGAGGTTCCCTTATGAGATTGCCGCAGTCGCTTTGCTCCTTCACAATAACGAGAATAATGGATGCTCGTGGGGTGCATCTAGTTTTCAAGGGCTTTTGCCATTTCCTCGCCGAGGGCCAGGATGCCTTGCGTACCGAAAACCACTACGCGGTGCGGCAGGTGGTTTGTTTTGATGAACCGGATATTTTCATCGGCCTGGGCTAATGCCTCGATGTCTTTTTCGATAGGCAGGAATTTTTGGTTTCCGGCCCAATCGGGAGGGATCACCGGTTGCTCGGTGATGAACCATTTCAGTTTCGGTGCGGACAGGTCTTTTCGTGTTCCATCGATCAGTTTCTTCAGGTTCGTCGCGTATTCTTTGGCAGGTTGATGCAAGGCTCGATCGTTTTCGCCACAGTGCCAAAAGACCGCGACAAGCTCACTGTCGCAGCCGGCGTTCTCGAGATCTCGCTGGGCTTTTTTGATTCCATTTATGAAATTTTTGTAGAGGTCTCGATGCGGGATGTCCGTACCCTCGGGCAGCCAGTCAATGGACTGGGCGCCGCTGTGTGTGAACTTGTAAATCGCCAGGGCCTGGTCTTTCTTGAGCGTCTTCTTCACGGCCCGGCCAAAACTGAGTTCGGGACCAAAGTTGCCCAAGTAACCAGTTGGTCCAAGCGGTTCCCAATTAAGGGATTGGCTGACGCCACCTCCCAATGAGTACTGATAAAGAACATCCTTCTGGTCCTGGTCGAGCGTTTCGAATCCGCTGAAGTCGGCGATTTGAGATACGTAAGCTTCTTCACCTTCCATATTTCGCTGGCCGCCCAGGATGAAGAGCTTGACTTTTTTGCCTTTGGGCAGATCAGCCAGGGCGAACCTTCTGTCTTTGGTTTCGAGCGGCTGGCCGATGGCCTTGAGATAATGCTCCAGATAAGCGTGGCCATGCTGGAGCTGGCCGAGTGTTCCAAAGTGATAGTGCAGGCCGGCGCCTTGTCCGATTTTGAAACCCAGGTGAGAGGTGGGGACGAAATAGACGTCGGGATCGGCCTTGACGACGGCCAATTGCTGGACACATATTTTTGCTACGTTTTGGCGGTTGTCCATTCCCCAAACGCCCTTGTTGCTGATCTCGCCGATAAAGAATTTGAGCCTGGGCGTCTTGAAATCCTTACGGATATTGGCGATGAAGTTGCGAAGGTTTTTCTCGTAAGTGACTTTGCCGTCTTTGTCGAACATGTCATTTTCGCCCTGATGCCACATCATGGCTTCGATGCGGTACTTGATGCCCTGGGCGTCCAGGTCCCTGAGCCTGTCGGCTACTTGTTTCATCAGTCTCGAATAGAGTTTTTTGCCGTTGTCCGGTCCATCAGGATTCCAGTCATTGATCAGCGTAGTTCCTCCCCAGGCGTCCTTGATGACAGCAATGGGGTATTTCACGTGTTTTTTCAACTCGCGAGCGAAAGTCATTTCAGGGCCGAAGACATGGTCCACCGGCTGCATCGCAACCCAGCCATTCGAACTCTTATCCGGTCCGAGGTTATATGAGAATCTGATGTCCTTCTGTTCCTGCGCGGCGCCTTTGAATGGCGGATGATCGTCCACCAGGGAATCGTCGGAATCCGAGCCAACCATGTTCGACTGGCCGGCAAAGATGAAAATACGCAGCTCATCATCGGCAGCCAGCAATGGCTGGTGGGCGACGAGGACCGTCAGAAAGCTGAGCAGGAGAAAATAGTAGAGCGATTTTAGATTTTTCATTTTGGTCCTTTCGTTAATGATTTGTAAAAGTCGGGTTTCCTACTTAGCGATACTCCGCAGTTCGGGGTGATCCTTCGCGGTCTCGATGCTCGTAATAGCTTCCTTGACGGCGTTGACTCTCCTGTCATTGAGTTCGCCGGCGGGGAATTGGCCGTTTTCGCATTGAGTGTTGAACTGAACGATCAATTCTCTGAGTTGAGGGATCGCTTCACTGGCTGCCGTGCCGTAGCTCATTATCCCCTTCATTATTTCTCCGGTTCTGCTCTCGCTGCCGTGTCCGCCCTGGGTTTTTGCGAAATCAACGCCCGCTTCAACGCCTTCCTTGAAGTGATATTTCACCAAGGCTTTGAATCCACCCATGCGGATTTCATTTGCGAACATCATATCAGCCGGGCTGGGCGTTTTGACGGCGGCGAATATGTCCGGCGCCAGCGCCTGAATGTCGTCCGCGGTCAGCAGATTTTCAAACGTGTGCCTGAGCCTGGCCCTTGCCATGCCGTCCGGGTTTGTGGCGACGGCCCTGATGGCGGGGTGCAGCAGCTTTGGGTCGATGTCCTTGATGGAATTTCTTAATAATCCGCCGAACAGAGCTTCGGCCAATTCCCCATTGGCGAGCTGAATGGGGTCATCCCATGCAATCGGCTGCAGTGGCTCGGCAGTGTCGGCAATCGCCTTGAGCATCTCGGGAAGGACCGGCCTGGCGTCATCACCCATTTTCTTGAGGGCATTGGCCGCTTTGAGTCGCAGCCAGCGGTCATCGTGCCTGAGCAGTTTGATGAAGACGGGCAGGGCCTCTGCGCTCCTGAGGCAGCCGAGGGTCTCACAGGCCCCCTGTCGCAGGTTGTGATTGTTACCTTGCGCCATGGCAATCAGCGTCGGCGTCATCGCCTTCGCTTCAGGACGACTGGCCAGTTCCTCGGCCGCCCAGCCGCGAACGATCGGCGACCAGTCTTCGAGCGCCGCCACCAATTCATTGGCGGTTTTTTTCTTACAGTCAACATCAAAGCGTCCGGAGGCGATGGCTTGGGCGACATCTTTTTTGCTCAGCCAGTTTTCTTTTTTGGCCCCCTTGCCAGTGATGTAGAGTTTTTTCAGCGGCATCGAATAGGTCAGGACATACGTGGCGGTTGGACTAAGCCCCGCATAGCTACTTCGTCCATAATAGGTGTCATCGTGAGTCTCTCCTGGGCCGTACTGTTCTCCGCCGTCGTAAGTAAATGAGCCATCACAGCGTCGCACCAAGTCCAGATGCCACTGCGCCTCCTTGACAAATGCCGCGGCGGCCAGCGGGCCCCCGGCATTGGCGCCCAGCGCGCTCCACAGGTAGCTGAATCCCTGACCTGTATGACCATACTCCCGGTTTGCGTATGCCGCCGTTGACATTTTCGAGAAGAACCTCGCCTCCTCGGCCCGGTCGTCCTGCACCGCAAACATAATGGCGGTAAGAGCGTTTTTGCCGTTGTTCTCGTGATAGGGCCATGGCAGATGTTCGCCGTAAGGTATCGCGCCCTTATTCACAAAGTAACCGAAGAACCTGGACGCCCTGTCGATGGCTGGGTCGATTTCCGGGTCGTCCACGCCGCATTTCTTGCCCATGATGATCGCAAGATTGGCGATCAACCCGGCCTGATTCACCGGTCCGTAAGGAGGAATCGAGCCATGGAGTTTTCCCTCAGGTGTCAAATCTGAAAAGCCATGTCCGAAAGTGCCATACATGCCCTGCCCCCTGGCAAGCTTGATGGTAAGCGTATTGATCCCTGGCAGGACTTTTTTGTCGCCGGTGAGCAGATAATACTCGCTGAGAAATAAGTTCTTGTAGCCACAGTCCCATGCACCGCCACCCTCACGGCGCAGCTCCTTTTCCGCCATGGACCGCGCAAATTCCTGCACCTTTGGCAGGTATTCAGGTTTACCGGTGGCCATAAGTGCCAGGCCGCTAACGGCCCCCCACTGATCGTCATCCAAGGTCTCTTTCTCAAGCACTTTGCAGGCGTCTGCCAGTATTCGTGTCGATTTAGGACAATTATAGGGAGCGGTTTTACTATAGGCGCCCATAACATTCAACTTGAGCCTAACGTCCATCTCCTTGCCATCACGCCATATCTTCAGCTTCAAGATGCCGTTGTTTTTCGTCCTCTCCGCTTCTGTAATCGCCCTGCCGATACTTTTGCGGGCATCGTCGGTAAACAGCCTGCCGTCCACTCCCAGTATAACGTCATTCATTTTCATCACACCGTCGGCAGGCGACTCGACCCCGATATGCGTGACCAGAATCTGGCGGCTGTCCGCTGTCGTCCGCCCCTGTACGCTGTCCAGATAGCTCGCCGGTTTCGTATAAATCCAGCCTCGCATTCCTGTTGGGCCAAGATTGTAGGTTGCCTCGCGGTTAACGCCTGTGTTTTCGCCTTTGGTCAGGTCGGGCACACTGTCAGCCCACGCATAGGAGATGTTAAGAAAAACCACAAATGCTATTACTGCGGGTACGGTTGCGAACCACTTCGTCTTCATGTCAATCTCCTTATGTTTTACCAGTCAGAGTTAAGTCTATTGGCTACCAGAAATTTGATTTTCGCGACTATTCGGGCCATCAAGCCTGAATTGTCCGAATGGCCGGCCAACACAACCAGCCACAAGAGGCCAATTCTCGTTGATTATACCCGGTTACGATCTGTTGTCGAAGATGTTTTTTGCAGCCCAGATCGCAGCAAGACATAAAAAACGAGAGGCCCGGCGGAACCCAGGTCTCCCGTAGTCTAATTCAAAACTTTACTTACTCACTACAATAGAAAAACATCACAGTGCTCACTTCTAAAGCGACTCGTCGATACGCAACAGCCATTCGCGTGCGAATATCGCAACATCGAGGACATCGGTAACACAGTCTCCATTATGATCGGTGATACGCGGCGTTAAGCCTTCCATTGCCTTTATTGCTTCGCACCAATCGGCATAAATGAGTACCGAGACGGTATCGGAACCGGTAAGATCGGTGTCATCGGCCGTGAGCGTTAGCTCAAACAAGCCTGATCCCGTAGATGTGACTGTAATACCCGGCTGAGTGGGATCTGTTATAATAGTCAAGCTAGGATCGGCCACCGTCCACAGAAGCGTCGCAGCCACGGGAAGCCCGTCATCCTCGGTCAACTCACCGAGAAGATCGAAATTAACAGTACCACCCTCATCCAGCCATACAGGTTCGGCAATGCCGGCGTCAACCTTCGGCGCCATATTATTAGTGTTGAAAATAAAGACCGGGCCGATAAAGGGCTGGGCCGGGGGCTGGGGGAGACTGTCATCATAGATATCTATTCTCCAGTAATAAGTGTGGTAAGGCTCAAGCACAACCGGTACCGATACAGACTCAACCGCCTGATTGTTAACTATCTTGGTGGCATAGTTGGTGAAATCGGAATTGTTCGGGTCTTGGCCATAGTTGGGATAATCGTCGCTAAACCAAACATCACAGCTCATGGTGCCACCTACCGGGTCGTTCGGCTCGGGCAACGTCCATTGAAGCAGGTCAGTGGAGACCGGTACGGTCGCACCGTCTGGCGGAATCGGCTTGAGGGACTCATCATAGGCAGAATAGTCGCCAAGAAAGAATTTCATGGCATTTTCTGCAGACACAACCTCGTTGAAATAGGCTACCTCATCCAGGAGCCCTTTGTACGCATCACCTTCCGGGTGCCCAACCCCCATAGTCAGATCTTCTGTTTTGTTGGCTGCGCCGGCAACGCCGCGATTCTGAATGCCGGTCATCTGAGCGTCAAACACGCCATTGCGATAGGCAATGGCCGTATCTGTAGCGTGGTTATAGGTAAAGACCCAGTGTGTCCAGTGGTCTTGACTGTAGGCATCTGGCGTGGTTGTCAACTCCTGGCCCCATCCGCCGTAGCTCTGCCAGGCGCCCATACGGAATATAAGGATGTTATTTTCGCTCTCAGGACGGGTCAATACGTGCCAACCAAACTTATCGGGTAAAGCGCTATTTTCAATTTTACTTATAGGGCCAGTGTACGTGCCAGTATTTGGAGTCGTTTTGATCCAGAATGCCACGCTTATGTCAAGGCCGTCGCCATAAATATTTCCACAGTTCAGGCCCCCCTGCGAAAGATCAAGTGCCCTACCAACAAGCGGACTGTCAGAAGTTGTTGAGGGTGGAAGCTCAGCATTGTTTGGAACAGCGTCGGGCCAATTGCCCATAGAATCACTCCAATCGTTCACTCCATTAAATTGGTAGAAAGCCATCAGGTCCGCGTTGGCAGCAGTCGCAAGACCCATACACAATAATACAGATAATAACATTATCTTTTTCATAGTACACACTCCTTGTCAAACAAGAAAAACCATTTTTATGGTTCCGTGTTATTCCAGCACAGAACCACCACTCATAAATACACAGCTTCGACTCACACAAAAAACCAAACCCTTCAATCGATTCTAATCAACCCAGGCCGTGCCGTCAAACGGCCAGTAACCTTCCAGTTGCGTCTGTGCTTGAACCTGACCGACGGTCAGAGCGAGCATCGCCATGACTACGATAGTCAAAACATTTTTTCTACACATAACATATCACTCTTTTACTAAAAGAATGAACGTAAAATGAACTGTCAAAGTGCCCAATAATCTCCTTTGCTAAAGCAGATTAGCCTAAAAATTCTCTTCCCTGCGATTGTATATTATTCGGACAAACGCGTCAATAGATATTAGCGTCATAATGCGTTTTTTTTTTGTTGTGTGGAGGGGGGGTACGAGGAGTAAGTATTTGGGAAACAAGCGATTACGGCGATTCGGGGCACCCAAATTCTTTTTAAACCGTTCCCTGATTGCCCAAACGGCTGCGCAAACACGGCCGATCCGCCTGGCAATTCCTCCCAAACACCTTATCCGCGTATGGGAACACCGCGATTCTTAGGATTCATCAACAGCGTCTTGACTGCCAACTCTAACCTTTCGAGCATTCCCGCCCTACAATAAAGCTAAGACTGTCTTGGCAGTATATAAATAGATTGTCCTTGACCTATTCGAGGTCTTTCTTTTTGAGGCCCTCCAGATAGAGATCTACCTGTCCCATAGCCACGTCTCTTGGATACTCAATATTGCTATACATGGCCAGGACATTGGCGCCTTGTTTCAGATGCCTGATCTCCCCGGGGCCGAGCATAATCAACCGATAATGCGGCATATCCTTCCACCATACGTAGGTATGTATTTTGTGGCCATTTAAGTAGATATGAAAGCCCTGGCTGGCCAAGACGCTTATACGATATGAGTCGTAATCGAGGGCATCAAGGTCAAAGGTGGTTCTCATCAATATGAATTCACCGTCGCCCCACTCGGAGTTATTCTTGAAAGTCGCATTGCCCTGTTTAAATAGCCCTTTACCTATCGGGGCTTTACCACTTTTCCATTTACTATCATCAAAATCGGGCATATACCAGTTTTCCAGCCCTTCAGGAAGGGTGACATCACGAAAACGTTTTTTCTCGCGCGGGTGCATTTTATCTTTTTCCTGCGGATCAAACGAGGTATATCGCCATTGGCGATCCTCCGGTTTCGGCCTGCCTATGGCATTCCAGCCTGCAACCGGTTTCTTGAGCTTTGTAAGATCAATGATGGTATCGATCAGAACCTGGTCTTCACTTCCCTCTGCCTTCATGCGTTTGACTAATTCGCCCCGGTAGCCGTTGAAGAGAATGTCTGTCAGTTCTGTGCGTTGATCCGGGCTCAACTTTTCCAAAGTTGTGTAGAGGCCATAGGGTCTGCCTTCACGATTTGAGTTTGGGGTAGCCGCCAGTTGGATTATTTGCTCTGTGCCCAATACATCAAAGCGAGACTGCATTATCTTGGCAACTTGTACGGATGTCTCCGGTGCTTGTACCAGACATACATTTGCAGCCGCGATAGCATTGTATGCCCCCTCGGCAGAACGTATGCCCGGTATGATTTTACTCTCTTCGGCGGCCCTTAGCATTCCGGCCAAAATCAATTTACCAATCTCGCTGTCGGGTTTCTTTCTGCGAAGAACGTTTTGCAGACGATCTGTCATTCTGTCTCGCGGCATAGTGTGATACTCGTTTACCATCATAGTCACCAGCGTTGGTAATATTTTGAGATACTCGGCATCATCCCTCTCAAGTCCCGAAAGGGCCATAAAGGAGGATTCCCGCAGCCACCAGTCTTCGTGCGTTGTCCAGGGCATTATCAATTTTACGTTTTCACTAATGGCCTTGACTGGTGCATTGTGCATGGCAAACAATGCGCCGTCAACCACATACAGGGCCTCTGTGGGATCGGATAACATCTTCTTGATAGCAGTAAGCATATTTTCGGTATATGCTTCGGTTTTAATGGCATCTCCACCCATACTAAACCAATAGTTGTAGTCTATTATGCCGTCAAGGGCCGCACGGCGTACACGCGGGTCCCTGTTTGTCATAAGCTTTTCCAATTCATCCAACGCACCGATAATACGCAGCGCCTTGGCGGCTTGTACACGAATCATATAGCGTTTATGAAATACATTTTTGAGCATTTCATCTTTTGGAACCGTCTTCAAGTCATCAGATGGTCTGTGGTAAGCGCCACCAAGTTTGTAAAAAGGGATGTGAGTCGGCTCTGGCTTGCCATATTTTCTATATTCCGGGCTGTCCCCGATGTTAAGAAACGCCAGGTCTGCCGCCCTGCCCCATAGATGTTCAGAAAGTTTGAAGTCTTTTGCGTACTTCGAGCGTGGCGCCCCGGTGATACGCAGTGTTTTTAAGGGTGCGGTATAAGCCAAAGCCACACCCGTACCCGAACCAACATCATCAAAACTCTGACAGGTAGCAACGCCAATACCACCACCTGGACGACGACTGAGATCATGCCACCAGGTGAGACGGTCCATTGCCTCACGATACATGGCAGGTTTCTCGTCCATGAGATATGATGAAGTGATACCACGCCACAGAGCGTCACCACGTCCGTCGTCACCATGTCCGCGAACCATTACAGGATAACTCGTGAGCATTGACATACTCAGGTATCTTTTTGCTTTGGTATAAATCGAGACATCTCCCTGTGCGCCGGAGGCGATCTGCATGGTAGCGGCAATCATACCATCTTTGCCATTCGAGCCCAGTCCGCCTTCACCGCGATGATCACCGTAGGGCACTGTACCATGCCCGGCAAAGCGATAGAAAAAGCGTAAAGATCCAAGCAGGGTTGGCTCATCAACCACAGCACCACACTCTTTGGCCAGCAATAGAGAAGTTAATATCTGGGTGGCGGCCGGATTCATCAGACCACCAGCCACATAACCAGGGCTGATACCCCTACCCCAGTGAGTCCAACTGCAACCAAACATTTGCCGTTCTTTAGCATCATCACAAAAATATTGCAAAACCGGCATGACAGATGAGTCGCCTGTCCGCAAATAGTACTCCGCACAGGCTATACCATTATAGCCATTGTTCCAGGAGTGATCTCCGATGCCGTTTGGATTGCTTACGAATGGGGCAAAGTACTCTTTAACACGAGGCAAATACTTATCGTCGCCAGTTGAGAGCAGAAACAGACAGGCCATCGCTCCGCCTATACCGTCTTGATTGAACTTTGCCTTATCAGCATAAAATTCGGCTGCCTGTTCGATTATCTTCTTCGATTTCTCACAGTTGAGGGGCCAGGTCTTGCTGTAGCTGCCCAAAACAGGGATAACCACCTCTACCTTCTTTGACGTTGCACCATCCTCAGACTGTACATCAAAGATCATCTTGCCATCTGTCGCTTCAGCTTTTGTGAGCGCATTGCCCAGTGTTACAAAGGCATTCCTGCCTTTTAATGAAATACCATTTATCCCGGTGATAATCTCTCCGACCTTAAATTTATTGTGTGCCGGGGTGTTGGGTTCTGTTGTTTCCACCTTAATGGTGACACCTTTATAAATACGCACCTGTAAACCAGTCACACCAATATGACCGAAGTGCATCTCTCCATCAACAGGAGGTCGGGAATCAAACATTTGGGGTTCAGTATAGTAGCCGCCGTCATCCTTTCCCGCCACATGCGACGGCGTACCCAAAAATACAACACCTAATACAGTACATAAGAGACATCTAACCCATGTAATCGTTTTTGTCTGCATAACTTTCTCCTTAAATAGGCAGCCGTTTAGGCCCTTTGGGCCTGATTTATCCGCATGACCGGGCAATGCGCCCATCTGTAAAACGCCGGTTTCCGCTGATTATACCCGTTTACAGACTGCTGTCAAAGATTTTCGTTTTCAGCCTTCAGTAAGATCCCTGGCACCTTTGTTTCACCTCTTCATCATGGTTCTAACGTTACTCCTCAGTCGCGGCCTTTAGGACGTCACATGCAGGAGATTGCGCTGCTGGTTCAAGCTCATATTCAAACCGGCAGTCGGATTGGCGCCGGGTTTTTTCCTTTGAGTGGTAGCGATTCATCTAAAGCTTTTCGCATGGATTCTAATTGCTCTCGCAGCTCTTTTTTCTTTGCCGCGAACTTTGGGTCGTCAATCAGGTTCTTGAGTTGATAGGGGTCGTTTTTCAGGTCGTACATCACCCAGTCGCCTGAGAAGTGATATGCATAGGTCCATTCCCTGGTGCGAATGCCCCTCCAGTCGGTTTGTGGCCCGCCGCCTTGATGTACATTGAAAAGGAATGCCGCATCGCGTTGGGCCTGGGAGTTTCCAAGAAACGTTGCTGAATAATCCCACCCCTGCACCTGCGGGGGAATGGATATATCGCAAAGACCAAGAAGGGTCGGCATGACGTCCACCGACGAGACAATCCAGTCGCGCCTTTGCTCTTTTTTGATTTTGCGAGAATAGCGAATGATGAACGGGATGTTGATAGATTCTTCCCAGGGACGCTGCTTGAGTTGATGTCCCTGCGATCCCAGCATGTCGCCATGATCGGACGTGAATATGACGATCGTATCTTCTGAGATACCCGCGTTGTTTAATGCCTCGTTAATGCGCCCCATACAGGCGTCCAGGCTTGTCGTCATCGCATAATACTGACGCAGACTCCCCGTCTCACCGCCAGGCACGTTCGGTCTGGCCGTCATCTTCTTGTCCTTGTACATTTCAACGTATTTTTCGGGAGCCTTGTACGGGTTGTGTGGAGGCCCGAATGACAGGAACAGGCAGAATGGAACCTGCCTGTTCTTCTTGATGAACTCAATTGCAAGATCAGTTTGCACGTCCGGTTCCCAGCCGGGGACGCGAACCGGTTCCCTGGAGTCATTGAGCCAGTATTCAGGTTCTAAATGCTTGTGCGAACAATTGCGAACCGCCCAGAAATCCCAGCCTCGTCGGCTCTTTGCGTCCACAGGATTGCTGCGATACCCGGCCAAATGCCATTTGCCGATGTAGCCGGTGGCGTAGCCCTGTTTCTTCATCAATTCAGAGATGACGACTTCACTGTCCGGCAGCCGAATTTCATTATGAATGACGCCTGTCGAATGGCTGTAGCGCCCGGTCATGAGTTGAGCGCGGTACGGACTACACACAGGTTGACATGAAATCCCGTTCGTAACCAACAGGCCTTCGCTGGCGAGCTTATCAAGATGAGGGGTGATGACCTGCTTGTTTCCCATGCAGCCCATGGCATGCGCGCGCATTTGATCCGCGAAAACAAACACGATATTGGGTCGCCTGGCGGACTTTTCCGCTGCAATCGTTTGGCGCCCCGCGATGGCAATGGGCATCGCCGCAGCGGCAGTCTTAATAAATTGACGTCTTGTAAGTTTTTTCATATTGACTCTTTACTTTCTCTGATAAAGTTTTCAATTTCGATGTTACTGGTTAACAAGCGGCTTACTTGTTATCAGGCCAATGCCTCTGCCCTTGTTGCCAACCGCATTGTAGAACATGTAATAAGTTTCGCTGGCCTGGTTCCAGACGAGAGAAATCTTATGGGCATATATCTTGTCCAGACCGGACGGGTTTCCGCCGGTCTCGTAGATCGGATCGGGGTCAACGGTCCAGTGGTATAGATCACGTGAAAAGGCCACCATAATGTGTGCGCCACCGTGGCCGACACCGAAGAAGAAATTGACCCAGTGATCCCCGTCCCAGAATACCTTTCCATCAGAAGAGAACTCCTCATTATAACTGCCTTTCGGTCCATTGGGTATCACGGGGTTGTGTTCGTACCGTTTCCACTCAAGGAGGTCATTGGAAAGGGCCAGTCCCATCTGTTCGATGTGCCCATTGGCCGCATTGTAGAAATTATAGTACTTGCCCTCGTGTTCAACCAGCCAGGGCTGGTAGATGCAATCCTTTTCCCACGTGCCGCAGTCCTGCTGATGTACTGAGAGAATGGGCTTATCTTTCGCCCGCTGCCAGGTCAAGCCGTCTTTGCTTGATGCCACTCCTTCATATCCCGGGCGCAGTTCGTATCCGCCCTGGCGGGGGTAGGCGCCATAAAGAGAAAAGTATTTGCCATTCTTCTTTTTAAGAGTCCGTGGCGCCTTGATGTCGTAATCCTCGTACAGGTAGGCCCCGAGCACAACACCGCCGTAATCGAAGGAATCTTTTGGCCCGTAGCCCATAGCAAGACGCATGTTGGTCCAATGAACAAGATCACCGCTTTCGGCAACAAACGATTGATATCCTTTGCCGTCAAAACCAATGAAAGTCATATACCATTTTTTGTCACCCGGCAGTTGAAAGACCGTAGGGACGTCAGTCAGGTGAACCTTTTCGAACCCCTTGATATTCGGCTCTGCAGGGATCACATGGTCAGGATAGTAATGCCAGTTTCGGTACGGAGCAGACCACTTTTTAACAGTTTCCCCGTCAATAATCGTAGATTCCTCGGCGCTGGGCGGCGGTACATGACCCATTTTGTCGAGATCGAGCACCTGGATCCAGACGTTGCGGAAGCGAACCTGATTTTGGTGACCTTGCAGTTTGATCGGTCCAGGATCGGGGCCTTCCTTACTGCCGGCACCCGTCTGGCTTGGAATTGACACATCGTCATGAATCAACTGCTGATTTTGATAGACTGTGATGCGAGCGTTCTCGACCTTTTTATCACCGTCAAAACGCGCAGCCCGGAAAGCGATATCGTAGCTTTGCCACTGGCCGGCCGGCTTGTTGACCAGCTTATCGGGTTTTTTCATTCTATAGAGGCTGCCGCAATACGAGGGCTTGTAGTCGGCTTGGGAGACGCCATACGAATTGAGGATCTGGATCTCGTACCGTTGCTGGATATAGACTCCGGAATTTCCATCTCTCTCGGGATCTACATCGGGCACATGGTTGACGTTAAACTCCAGATGCATTCGGAAATCTCGGTACGACTCCCTGGTGATAACGCTGTCCCACGAAGGTGACGCGGTAAGCACACCGTCCTTAAAGGTCCACTGACACTTGGCGTCGGTCTCAGGCACCATATCGTAGCCGGTTTTGCCGACCAGTTGCCTGGCGCCTGCCGGGCAATTCTGTTCCGCGATGTCGATAATGCCCTTCGTGCTGCCTGCCCCGGTACCTCCGGTTAAACATAGCGAGAACCCTAACATGGCAACTAAATGTTTCTTCAAATTCGTGGGCAACTGTTGTTTAGCTAATTCATTGCTATTCATAACTTGACTCTGCGCACCTTCATTCCACTGGATAAGTGGTGTATCTTCTGCCTGAACAATAGTAAGACCTATGGCTAATACTGTAATACCTAATATCACACTGGGCATACTCCTCTGACGTCTTGTATTCCGGACCAGCTTTACTTGTAACTGTTGGGACCTTTGTGGCGGCCTGATTTTCCCGTTGGCCCGGCAACGCATGCAGCCGTAAAACGCCAATTCCCGCTGATTATACCCGTTTACGATCTGTTGTCGAAGATGTTTTTTAACAGGACGGAGCCACGAATGTCAGACTGCCCTGACCTTGTCCGCATCCTTACGACGCGAAGGCATACGACGCAATCACTTCAGCCCTCGCCATCCAGATCGATCGGTGACAGCGGCGTGGACAAATCGAGAACAAAAACCCTTGACAAACAACACAAAATAGTTACCATCCATATCTCAGGTGTATAGAAATTTGGTCTTAACCTGCGTTTTTTCAATGAGTTAGCAATGACTAAAAAGATTGAGATTTACGACACTACCCTGCGCGACGGCGCCCAAGCCGAAGGTGTAGCATTCTCGCTGGAAGATAAACTCCTGATCGCCGGCAAACTGGACGATTTGGGCGTGGACTATATCGAAGGCGGTTACCCGCTCAGCAACGCCAAGGACGAACAATTCTTCAAACAGATACGCAAACCGCAATACAAACTCAAGCACAGCAAAATCGTGGCCTTCGGTATGACCCACAAAAAAGGACTGGCTCCCGGCGACGATCAGGGGCTTAGAGCTTTGCAGCAATGCCTGGCGCCGATAGTGACCCTGGTGGCAAAAGCCTGGGATATGCAGGTCCGCGAAGTGCTGGGAACTTCGCTGGAAACCAATCTCAAAATGATCGAGAACTCGGTCCGGTTCCTGGTTCGCAGGGGACGCGAAGTATTTATCGACGCCGAACACTTTTTCGACGGCTATCGGGATAACCCCGACTACGCGATAAAGACCCTCCAGGTTGCCGCCGGGGCAGGCGCCGCCCGGTTGATACTTTGCGACACCAACGGCGGCACTTTGGCCCCGCAAATCGAACAGATCGTGAGCCGACTCACCCGCCAGGTTGACGTGCCGCTGGGAATCCATACCCACAACGATTGCGGGCTGGCCGTCGCCGGGTCACTGGCTGCGGTCCGTAGCGGCGCCGTGCAGGTACAGGGCACCATCAATGGTTTCGGCGAACGATGCGGCAACGCCGACCTTTGCGCGGTCATTCCTAACCTCATCCTGAAAATGGGTTATCGCTGCCTGCGTAAAAACAGGCTGAATAAACTCACCGAAACGTCCCGCTACGTCTATGAGCAGGCAAACCTGAATCTGCCCCTGAACCAGCCTTACGTAGGCGCCTCCAGTTTTGCGCATAAAGGTGGTATGCACGTCCATGCCGTGCGCAAAAGCACCAAATGTTACGAACACATCGAACCGGAAATGGTCGGCAACAGCCGCCGGATAATTATTAGTGAACTTTCCGGCGCTTCGAACCTGTTGGCCAAAAATGAAAAACTCGCCCTGCTCAAAGACAAAACACTCGTCCGCAAAATCCTCAAAAAGGTCCAGGATCTGGAAAACGCCGGTTACCAGTTCGAAACGGCCGAGGCCAGTTTTGATCTGATTGTGCGCCAGTTCACCGGAAGATACCACCGCTTTTTCGAGCTGGACCATTACCGAACCGTAATTCTCAAAAGCAATAGCGGAATACCAATCAGCGAAGCAACGGTCAAGATAGTCATTAACGGCAAAGTCGAGCATCGCGTGGCTGAGGGTGACGGGCCGGTCAATGCACTGGATGCGGCGCTGCGCAAGGCGCTGGAACCACACTATCCGGAAGTTAAGGATGTGCAGTTGGTGGACTATCGGGTGCGGGTGGTGAACCCCAGGGCGGCGACGGCGGCGCGGGTGCGAGTAGTGATCAAGTCGCGTGATGCCAATGAGCACTGGGGCACAATCGGCGTTTCGGAAAATATAATCGATGCTTCCTGGTTGGCGCTGGTCGATAGTATCGAATATAAACTCCTGAGTAGTAGGTAGTAACGAAAATATGGGGGCGGCGGGGTCAGCAAGTCGCGGGTATGTGCCGGGCAATTGGCCATGTGCCAGGGCGGGAAATGATTGACCAGATCAGTAAAAAAAAAGAGGCGGGGCGGCTGTTGTGGCCGCCCCGCTTGGGAACCTTTCTAATCAGGTCAATGGTCGCCTGATATTTTAAATAACTCACCTCATTCAACGGTAATAAGGACACCGTCGATCCACAGGTTTTCGAAAG
>CAZICK010000078.1:0-17920 GCA_964537505.1 uncultured Pirellulales bacterium | reverse complement strand
CGTAACGATTATAACGATTAGGTAAGATGGGTAAGAAAAAAGTGTGAAATTCCGACGAATTCCGATGAAAAGTGATGCGGTTTGCACCATGTTTGTACCCACTTTGCACTATGTTTGTACTATGTTTGCACCCTGTTTGTACTATGTTTTGATGAGTTTTGATGTTAAAATAGGTAAGATTAACCACAGAGGCGCGGAGACACAGAGAAGAAGTCAGAGGTCAGATTTGAGATTTGAGATTTGAGAAGTCAGAAGTCAGAGATCAGAAGAGGGCGGAGTTGGGAGGGGCGCGAACTTGGGCCGGTGGGGGGGTGAGTCGGTGGGTGCGTGGGGGGAAGATGAGAAAAAATAGGTGATTGGTTGGATTGGGGGGTAATTTGCTTGACGGAGCAGGTTGAGGGTGGTAGGATGATAGTATGGAGCTAGTTTGGTTGTCCGAATTAGGGAAATTGGATAGTTGCAAAACAAAGAACAGGAGGTGGTTACCATGTTGGCAAGAAGATCGAGATCGATAGCGTGGTTAGTGGTGGTGTTGGTTTTGTCGGCGGGGATGGCGGCTAGTTCGGCGCTGGGCGCAACTATCTATGTCAAGGAGGGCGGCACAGGGGGTGGTACGAGCTGGGCCGATGCGTATGGAGACCTCCAGGACGCACTGAACAAGCCGCCATCATCCGGCGATGAGATATGGGTGGCGGCCGGGACGTATAAACCCACGTGGGACTACGGGGTGGGAATTGGCGACCGCGGCAAGCATTTCCGTATGATAAACAGGGTGGGGATTTACGGCGGATTTGCCGGGACTGAAACCACCCTGACGCAGCGCGATGTGGGAAGCAACGAAACGATTCTTTCCGGGGATATCGGTACGCCGGATGACCCGAACGATAACTGCTACCACATTTTCTATCATCCATCAGGTACCGACCTGGATGCAACCGCCGTACTCGACGGTTTTGCGATTACCGCCGGCAATGCGCTTGGTGATGAGAGCGGTTATCCCTTTAATCATACTTACCTCGGGGGCGGGCTGTGTAACTACAATAGTAGCCCGACAGTGAGGAATTGCACATTCAGCGGCAACTTATCTGATTACGGGGGCGGGATGTCTAACGAATACTTTAGCAGCCCAACGGTAACCGGCTGCGTATTCAGCGGCAACTCGGCAAGTTCTGGAGGAGGCGGGATGTGTAACAAGGGGAGCAGTCCGACGGTTAACAATTGTACGTTCACTGGCAACTCGGGTGGCAGCGAAGGGGGCGGGATGTATAGCGGGCAGGGCGACCCGAATAACTGGGAGGGCGACCCGACAGTGACGAACTGCACATTTGGCGGCAACTCTGCTTCGAGCGGCGGCGGGATGTATAATGGCAGTAACCTAATATTGACCGGCTGCACCTTCAGCGACAACTCGGCTGGCTACGGTGGTGGGGTGTATAGCTGCAGTGATTCGATAGTGACTGGCTGCACATTTACCGGTAACTCGGCTGGCGAAGGCGGGGGGGGTGTGTATAATTGCAGTGACTCGATAGTGACTGGCTGCACATTTACCGGTAACTCGGCTGGCGAAGGCGGGGGGGGTGTGTATAATTGCAGTGACCCGATATTGACCAACTGTACGTTCAGCGGCAACTTGGCTGGCTATAGCGGCGGCGGGATGTGGAGCGAATGGTACAGCAGCCCGACAGTGAGCAATTGTATCCTCTGGGGCAATACTGCATCTTCGGGGAACAACGAGATTTATGCTGGCAGTTCCAGTACGCCGGTAATCAGTTACTGCGATATTGCTGGTTGTTTTGACGGTGGATCATGGGATACTTCGCTGGGCACCAATGGAGGTGGTAATATGGATGATGATCCGCTGTTTGTTGATCCAGAGCATTGGGATCCAAACGATACGCCAGGTGATCCGAATGATGATTTTTGGGTTGAGGGGGATTATCATTTGATGTCATATTCACCATGCATAAACGCCGGCAATAATAGCGCACCATTTCTTCCTGAGACAGATTTCGAGGGCGATGAGCGAATTATTTATGGCATAGTGGATATAGGGGCTGACGAAGTTGCTGGCGATGTGCTATTTTCGTTGAATGTTACAATTGAACCATTCGCAAGAGCATGCACAGCATTGACGCTTGACCCTGAAGAGGAAATGTATTCTTTCGGAGCAGAGGTTACCATTACTGTTGAGAAGGAAGAAGGTTTTACTTTCGATAGCTGGAGCGGCGATCTTGGCGGCAATGACAATCCAGTCACAATCACCATGGATTCACATAAGTATGTTACCGCCAACTTTATCATTAACAGCGATGTTATCTATGTAGATGCCGACGCGACTGGTTCAAATATCGGCACATCATGGGATGATGCTCTTACCGATCTGCAGGACGGGCTGGCAGCGGCAGGTAGCGGCAAAGACATTTGGGTGGCGGCCGGGACATATTATCCTTCCGCCGAGGTTGGCGGCAGCGGGTCTCGCTACCAAACTTTCCAGATGAAAAACGACGTGGCAATCTACGGCGGATTTGATGGGACTGAAACCACAGCGGATGAGCGCGATGTGGAAAACAACGTGACGGTTCTTTCCGGCGATATTGGCATGCCGGGGGATAAGAGCGACAACTGCTACCATGTTTTTTATCATCTATATGCTACTCTGGATTCCACGGCCATACTCGACGGCTTCACGATTACCGGGGGCAATGCTGATGGTTCCGGCGACCACCACGACGGCGGCGGGATGTATAACTACCAAAGCAGCCCGACAGTGAGCAATTGCACATTCGCCGGCAACTCGGCTGACTACGGTGGCGGGATGGATAACTGGTACAGCAACCCGACAGTGACGGGTTGCACGTTCAGCGGCAACTCTGCTTGGGGCGGCGGCGGGATGGATAACGGACGTAGCAGCCCGACAGTAATCGGCTGCACATTCACCGGCAACTCGGCTGACTGGGGTGGCGGCATGCGGAATGTGGGAGTGGGCAGTCCGATAGTGACCGGCTGCACATTTATCGGCAACCTGGCTGAAGGCAATGGCGGCGGGATATGGAATCGTGACGACAGCAGCCCGACAGTAACCGGCTGCACATTCACCGGCAACTCGGCTGACTGGGGTGGCGGGATGTTCAACTCCAGGGGGAGCAGTCCGACAGTAACCGGCTGTACGTTTACCGGCAACTCGGCTGGTTCGTGGGGTGGTGGGATGTATAACTTCTCCAGCAGCCCAACAGTGACCAACTGCATATTGACCGGTAACTCGGCTGCTTCGGGCGGCGGGATGTATATTAAAGAGCATTGTGTACTAACGGTGGCAAACTGCACATTTGCGGGTAATTCGGCCGTAAATGGAAATGGATTGGCTTGCGATTCACTAAGTCAGTCATATCCAAGTGCTATTGAAATGATCAATTGTATTCTCTGGGATGGTGGCGATGAGATATGGAATAATGATGGCTCAACCATCACTATAACTTATAGTGATGTTCAAGATGCAGATCCAGATGACGGAAGCATCTACCCCGGTACAGGTAATATCGATGATGATCCGCTGTTTGTCGATGCGGGCGGGGCTGATGATACGCCCGGCACCGAAGATGATAATTTGAGACTTTCTGCAGGCTCGCCGTGTATTGACGCTGGTGACAACAGTGCGGTAACAGAGGTGAGCGATCTGGATGGTAATGTCAGGGTAGTCGATGGCGATTGCGACAGCGTAGCGGTGGTGGATATGGGTGCATACGAGTTTGGGTGGGTTTACCTGGGGGACTTTGACGGGCAGTGTGATGTTGACCTGGTAGATTTTGTGATTATGTCAGCGGCGTGGCTAAGCGATGATACGCCAACAGCCAACTGGAACCAGGACTGTGACCTTGACAATAGCGGTGTGATAGATATGGGCGATCTGGAAATGCTGGGGGCAAACTGGCTGGCAGGGGAATAATTGTTTTTAGAGGTTCCCTTATGAGATTGCCGCAGTCGTTGCGGTACAAGATGCCGGCGAGATGCCAGCGGTACGGGGAGAGATTGCCGCGTCGCTGCGTTCCTCCTAAGAAACTAAAAAAAACCGTTTCGATATAATGTTGCCTATAAGTGCTTTGATAGAAACATGTTACCTTAAATATTACTAGAATTTAGTTTCTTTTGCATACCTTCTGAGAATCAGATGAAGTGCTCGCAATGATAGAGGGAGATGGCGGGCACGGCCCGGGCTACCCGGCGGAAGATTTTTGTGGTGAGTGAATTTCTGGTTTTTTTCGACTGGAAGGCTTGAATCATAAGTAACTGGAAATAAAGAAGTAATGTTTGGCTGCGGGTGAGAATTCCGCCCTGTTTGTTATTCAGGACGGGCGATGGGTATGTCAGGAGTTTTTTACATTCATAATAGGGTTTTCCTGTTGCGTTTTTGCTTGACCTGACATCATAAAATTGTTAGCATACTCGTTTTGCCTGTTATTTGCACTGGAGAAAACTTAGCAAAGACAGGAGGCAAACAAGCCGATAAACGTAATTTGTAACGTATTGTTTTTGTTATTTTATGTGGAGAAAAAAATGCGAAATCTTCTAATATCATTATCATTGGTGGTCCTGAGCGGACTGTTTTTTGCGATGTTCTGTACCGGTTGTAAAACAACCGAAAAAAAGGTTACGCCCGCAACGGCGATTAAGGACACAACGGAAAAGGCGCCACCGGGAAAAATCGTTCCTCCCAAAGAACCATTACAGCAGGAAAACGTCGGCCATCTTATCTCCGACAAATCGGCTATTGATTTTGGCGTTGTTGGACCCAAAGAGAAGGTTTCAGGGATATTTACCCTGACTAATGACGGCAAAGATACAGTCGAAATCAAAAAGCCGATACGCCATGGCTGCAATTGCGTGCTGGAGGTCGATCTCAAAAGGTACGCGCTCAAACCAGGCGAGAGCGCTGAATTAACCTTTGTTTATACCACTCAATCGGTCCCGGGTCCGGCAACCAAAGTGATATATATAGACACTAATCCGCCGGCTATGCCGAAAATGCTGTCGTTGGAACTGAAATCGAACGTAAAGGAACTCATCTCCGTCAAGCCGGAAAAAGTTGAATTCGAAATCCGCCCCAATTGCGACCTCAATCTTACGCTTGAACTCAAAAGCCTTGCTGATGAACCCTTTAACGTAACCAATTTTCAATGTGCCAACAGTGCTGTCACTGCCACGTTTGACTCCAAGATCAAGAGTACCAGCCATAAATTGTCTGTCAGTGCAGAACCGGGCAAATTGCGCGGTTTGCCCAACGGGAAAATTACCATCAGTACCAATCACCCCAAGGTTCCATCTATTATCGTTCCATTTAGTACGGTCTTTCCTTTTGTCGCCCATCCACCTTCACAGACTTTTCTCAACAAGATGCAGTTGGGCCAGCCTCAAAAGGGGGTAGCCAAGATTGTCTCCAATTTTGGCGAAGATTTCGAGATAGGCGAGATCACCAGCCAAAACGGCTGTATCGAAGTGCTCAATAAAACCAAAACCGAAGACGGCTATCAAATCGAATTTGCCTTTACCATACCAAAAGATTCTAAACAAAGGTATGTCAGTGATTATCTCCTGATAAACATAAAGGATCATCCCCAGGATACCATAAAAGTGCAATGCCACGGCAGCATACGAAGGGAAACAACGCCTAGCACAGATCTTCAAGAAGATACGCTTAGACAACCTCAAAGGAGGCCGCGATCGCCAGTAAAAGATGTCCCGCTAAATGTACCCAGCGAAAACGATGAAAAAGTTTCGAGATGATCATTAAGATTAGAAACGACAACCGTGGAATCCTGATACGTTGTCTGGGCGTTTTTATTTTTGCGGCAGCTTCGATGGCATATTGGGGTGTAAGTTGTACTCCTACTCCAGATAGCCCGCTGGTGGCTTCTGAAGCGAGTGGGAAATTCGTTTTGATGTTTACCGGCAACTGGGAAGGTAAACTGGAACCCTGCGGCTGCACCCAAAAGCAACTTGGGGGTATAGATCGTCGCAGTCACATCATCCGACAAACAGCCGATAATCCCGAAACACGGTTGATGCTCGACGTCGGCCCGCTCATCGAGAAGCAAAACCGGCAGGCACAGTTGAAGTTTGAGACTTTTCTTTACAGTCTCCGGCAGTTGGACTATGACGCTATTAACCTGACCCCCAATGAAATAATTCTTTTGCGGGAAAACCTTTCCCTGGCACCGGATCAGCACAGTCCGGTTGTCTGTTCCAATATTCCCGCTGATGTGCGCGAGAAACTCGGCGTTCAGGAATTCTTAAAGAAGACGCTCCACAACGGCCGGTATAGTCTCGATTGCCTGGTCTTCACCCTGGCCGATCCCGCACAGTTAGATAACGATTTTCTTGCCGGGAAGCTGCAACTGCAGGATCCGGTCTCGGCCCTGAAGGAGTCATTGACCGCCCAAAACATCTCTCCTGACCGGCCAAGTAAAAACAAGCTCGTTATTGTTATGCTCTCGGCCGTCAACGAACCCCTGACTCAAGAACTGCGGGCAATAACCGCTTTGGATATTGTGGTTACCGTGGGGACAGCCGATGAACCCAGGCACTACCCCGGTAACGATGGGCAGTCGCTCCTTATCACTACCGGCAAGATGGGCAAATACATCGTCCAGATCGATGTCCCACTGGTGAGTATCCACGCTACAGACAGTTATGAGTTCAGGTCAATCGCCGTAGAATCGGAGTTTCCCAAGGACCCGGCCATTACCGGTTTTATTAACGATTATCAGACACGTCTCGAAATGGAAGACCTCATCGCCGATCGCAGTGCCCTGCCCCGTGAGCTTCTGGAAGACGGAAATAGTTTTCTCGGTAATGCTTCCTGTAATGGCTGCCATCGTACAGGGCTTTACGAGAGATGGCAATCCCTCGGGCACGCCCATGCCATGCAAACCCTCCAGCGCGTTAATCGCAGTTACGATCCCGAATGTGTTATCTGCCATTCGGTCGGTATGAAATACGAAGGCGGATACCGCTCGATGCAGGAAACTCCGGAACTGGCCGGTGTCGGTTGTGAGATGTGTCATGGCCCCGGTGCCAAACACATCGAGGAACCTTTAGACGAATATCAAACAGTCTTTACCGCCTGCGAAGAATGCCACACTTACGAACAAAGCCCACCTTTCTACAATAGACGCGAAAAATACTTCAATAATATCCAACATTGGCATGGACCCCGCCGCTATTGGCCTTAATCGCAGTGGATCAGATTGTCGATATTCAGCGACATCTGCTTGACACGCCTTCCTCGCAAATAGTTGTGCAGCTCGTGCGGCTCGTTTCATGTTTGTCAACTTCCGTTCCCACAAATCGCTATTCTCATGCCTCGTTCCAATAAAAACTCCTCACTCGTAAACCTCTTAAGGGAACCCCTAAGAATTGCTCTTGTCACGAGAAATCACACGATTCTTACCCCCTTATGCACATAATCAAAACAACCGCTCTTCTGGCAAATATACGCCGTATGTGTCGTCAAGCCCTGACCCGGGGTTGTACACCATAACAAGCATAACCTTTGATGCTGTATAGCTCCTGACGCTCATGTCAGTAAATGCCGCGTATAATTGTATTTTAATGCTCTCCAACTTGGCGTATCTATCGCTCAGGCTCCACAACTTGGTTTGTGGCGGTTCTATTTCCGACGTCTTATCAGCTCCTTTGAACCGGGTGCAACTGGCGTATTTCCATCCTGTGTAATCGTCAACCCAATTACAATTATTATACCCGAAATAGTCACACGCCAGCACATTACTCACTCCCCGCCCGGTGCTGGAGCGATTCGCTCCTCCGTGGGTGAATGTGGCCAAGATTCAATTTGAACAGAGCGGCCAGAAACAGCGAATCTTTGGCGCGTTGACGTATGGCGCGGAAACATGGGACAGGCAACGCCGCGTAATCGTCAAGGCGGAATACCTGGCACAAGGAGAAAATACCCGTTTTGTCGTGACCAACCTGCCGGGAGAGCCGCAATCGCTGTATGATGATCTGTATTGTCAGCGAGGCGAGATGGAAAACCGCATCAAGGAACAGCAGTTGGGATTATTCGCCGACCGCACCAGTTGCCATGATTTTGTGGCCAACCAGTTTCGCGTGCTGCTGTCCGCGGCGGCGTATATTCTAATCGAGACGCTACGGCGGGTAGGCTTGGCCCAGACCGAACTGGCCACCGCCCAAGTCACCACCATTCGCCTCAAACTGCTTAAAATTGGAGCACGCATTACGTGTTCGGTTCGCCGGATCGTGCTGCATCTGGCTGGCGGCTATCCATACAAAGAGCTTTTTGCCGAAGTTCTGAGCCGATTGGGTTCTGCCTTCCTGCCGCGTCTGGCGTCGGGGTGAGTCGATGAAAATCCCGGTTAGCCTCTGGGGGGTAGGGGGGAGTGTGCGCCGAGTGTGCCGAATCCGGCATTTTCCCGCCCCATTCGAGAAAAATCCCCCTCCGTCGTGAAAATCGATACCCCTATGAAATATGCAGGTTATGCGCATTCACTAGTCGGCTGCATCAGCCTGGGTAGGGGGGTAAGATGGGCAATTTAAACTCAGGCTGGTTACCTTTTCTGCCTCGAAAACCGCGTTTTTGACGTCAGAACAGCACTAATTGACAACTGTCCCACGAACTCCGACCAGTTCACCGGGCAGCAGATCTATCCCTTCCGGCACAGGTATCAAAGCTCTTCGACCCCACTGAGGCCGAGCCGGATTAAGCCATAATCGTTCTGGAAGCATCTCAATAGCCGGTTCTACCTTCATAACCTTCGATGTAGCAACCATTAATGGCATTGTGTTGTGCTTGACAATCTCTACGTCCATGCCTTCTTTCACAGTGGCGGCCCTGTCTTCGGGCACATAAGCGATAATCTCAGAAGGTCTGTGTGCTACGATAGTTAGGATCCATTCGCCCGGCATTACCGTCTCGCCAACACCGCGGGCGAGCTGACTTACGACCCCGTCAAGTGGGCAGTGTAACACCAGCAAAGCGTCCTGCTCTGACAGTTCCGCGACCACCCTTTCCTGTACCGCTATAGCCTGGCGGAGCGGTTCCAGGGCCTTTTCTATAGATGGAGTGGGCGGATGAGTTTTGACGAATTCGGCGTTGCGGAGCTTAGCTTTTTCAAAATCCTCATGGCTTTGAGCAAGAGCCTTGCGATTCTCCTCGATTCTCTTGGCCAGGGCCTCGTATTCGGTTTGGATAATTTCCAACTCCTGGTCAGTGTAATAGTCGTTGGTCTCATTAAGCTCCTTAGCCCTTTTGAGTAGCAGTTCCTTGCCTTCCAGAGCTTTTTCATCCTCTCTGAGGGTTGTTTCTAAGCCCAGCGCTTGGATACGGGTCCGCTCCAGGTCGATGGCAAATTGTCGCGCCTCGGTCATATAATCGAATTCCTGGGTTTGTTCCTGTGCTTTAGCGGCGGTTATGAGACTGTCTTCTGTGGCGAGCAGCACGGATCGCAATCGTGCGGTTTCCGCATAGGCGGTGGCAAGCTCGGCAGCAACCAGATCGTTTTCGAGCACGGCTAAGGTTTGTCCCTGCCGGACATCTTCGAATAATCGTACTGGTAATATCTGCAAGCGGCCTGTGGTTACCGAGGATATCTGACGGGTCTCGCTTTGGGCAATGGCCATAATGTCAAATTGCTGACTGCGATTCTGGAATATCCAGACTGTCGCCACAACCGCCATGAGCCAGATGGCGACGGAGAAAAAATGGCGGCTCAGATGAAGACCTCCGCGAAATAATGTTTTTTTTGGTGAATTTGGCATAATATATAATTAGACCTCAAGTAGTTCTTCCTGCATAGTTAGATTAATATTACCGACATTTTCGATTTTTTCCAGTTCATATAACATTTCTTCGTTACGTTCGTGTTTTTTAATCATCAATTGGTAAGAATACTCCGCGGCGGCGCCGAAGCTGGCGCCCTGAACAGATATCAGTTTGAAACTTTTGCAAAACCGCTTGAGTATGTCAGTGACGTTGTGAACAGACGGTTCGGCGCCGGTTCCCATGGTCAATTGAAAGCGCAAAAAGCCATTGTGCGGCTGATGGGCGCCGAAGGAGGCCAAATGGAGATAGACGGCTACAAGACAGAGAAAAGCAGTACCGAGTATGGCAACATCAAAACGCTGAGAACCACAAGCCATGCCGACCACCAGGACACTAAAGATAAATACCATATCGCGAGTATCCTTGAGGACATTGCGAAAACGAATAATCGTTAACGCCCCCATCAAACCGAAAGCGGTTACAATACTGTTGCCGATCACAGCCATGACCAGGGAAACTACAATAGTAAGCAGGATCAGGGACTGGACGAACGTTCGCGAGTACGAGAGCCCGCTGTGGGTGGCGTAGTAAACCCAGGCGAAGATCTGTCCGAGGATGAAGGCGAGTAATAAGGAGAGGATGATGCCCTCAGGCGAGAAGTTTCCTCGCATGGCAAAGTTTTCTTCGAAAAGTTGACGGATTGTTTCCATAAATCGTTCCTTGTATTTATTATCGGCGTACAATACCCCACATTGAAGAGTTGTTGTACACAAATTCCATATTTGGACACAGATCGTGCCTCAATACCCAAAACTTTAACCATTCGGCCGAGCCAGGCCGGGAAACGTCCGGTAAACTTGATTTCGAGAATTACGCCGGACAAAGGCAGTGTTAACCAGCCGCTACCGCCGAGGCTCATGTTAAGGTCCTGGGTTACGTTAGAGCTTAACTTTCGGTCAAAGGTTATGCGAATGCTGTCATTTGTGAAACTTTCGAAGGCTTGGCGCAGATAACGTACACGCACGACAGGCTTGGCATTTATAGTATTCTTGTATAATAAGAACTGATCAAGGGCCTGGGCCTCTATACCGTCATTCTGCGGGGGGCGCATTTGACCGGCAACTATGGCGGCGACACTGTCGGTCATGACCCTAGCCCGGCTCTTAATGATGATACGATTGACGCGTCGTTTAATTTCAAAGAACCGCGGGGTTTCAGGATCGTCCGTATAACTTCGGATGCGCAATTTGAAACGATTCTTAACGCCGGTCATGGTTTCCCGGAAAAGCTTGAGGCTGTTATTGTCAAAATAAAGGCTGCAAATGGGATAAGCGTTACCTTCCTTTAATTCGGAATATCGGTCAAGCTTCATATAAGGACGTATATACTCAGCGATTGCGGCCGCCTGTACTTCGCTGATGAGGTATTTGTACTCATGGCGGCACCACAAGGTGCGATCTCCGGGAATGTTTTTTAGTTGAAACATTTTCCAGGTTTTCCAAAAAATCTAACAGCGTGCTTATCTGACAGCGGTAAGACTTCTTAACCTTATGTACGTTCTCTGCCCCACCACATTTTGGCGACCGATAACTTTATAACCGGTCTGCGCACAAACACCACCCACACATTATGATACCACTTTGGCGAGGATTATACAAGATAAAAAAGCAGTATTTATGAGGGAAACTGTGGGATCAGCTTGACTTGGGCAAAACCGCAGGGCAGGCAGCGTTAAAAACGCCGTAACTGTCTGGTGTATATGGTGTTGTGAGCGATAGGGCGGTTTGTTGCTGTAGCGGCGTATCTGGAGCATTCGGCCATCGGCTGTCGGTATGCGGACATCTATCATCATATAGAGCCGAGCTTATCCAAAACATCCTGCGCGGTAAGACCGTCGGCACAGCTTCGAAGTTTCTACCGCAACGTTACCATAAGACAGTATCCCATGATGGCCACAAATATATGCGCCTCCACTCTGTGCTCAAGCTGGTGACGCACCGGATGAACAGCCATGTCGCTTTTCAAACTCTTGAACGCCGCCTCTACCTGCGTCAGCAGGATATACCGCTGCCATATTATATCCGGCTCAGTCTCTGTAAGATTGGTACGCAATAGATACAGGCCGTCGCGCAGAAACATTTTGCGATACGCGGTCCTGTTGAATTTATATTTGAAACTGCCGACTGTAAATGCCTGCCCCGGCGGTCTTGTCGAACCACTGCCGGTGAACATAGAATTCACTGGCAGGATCGATCAGGCAGTTTGTCACCAGAAGCTTGAGAACTTTTGACCAGGCAATGTCACCGCGAGATTCGTCTCGCATGATCGGCAAAAAGCATTTTTTGTTCATGTCTGCCGGTATCCTCATCAAAGACCTCCAAAGTTTTACGCCATCTGTTTTCCTGCGATGAGGTTATTTCACCGAGATAAAGAACTGTCCGCTGAACCGCCTTGTCAGCCGCGACCCTGCGGTTCTCGACAACGCTGAAGTATTCGTGCCATTTACCGTTCTCATATCGTCTATCCACCTGATGACGCCGGCAATTGTCTGTTTGTCTCGCTATCTACAGGCCGGTGGTGGACTCGAATCCCCCTGCAAATCAACTTGCATGTCAGCTTCCGGGATGTATAATGCGACAATGTGGTGCTCCGAAACAGGAAGCAGGTGAATAGTTTGCAATATCTCGTTTAAGAAAGGCAGATCAAGATGGCGAGGGATACCGAACAACTGTATGCCGAGAGGCTCAAACGATATGTTACCGCCATGCGCAACGAAAAACCCGATCGAGTTCCGATTCGGCCGTTTGCTGCCGAGTTTGTGGCTAAGTATGCCGGCTATACTTGCCAGGAGGTGACCCAGGATTATGACAAGGCTTTTGCCGCGGTACGCAAATGCGCTGCCGATTTTGAGTGGGATGCGGTGGTGGGCAATATGGTTTGGGTCTGGGCCGGGCTGACCCAGGCGATTGGCCTGAAATATTATGCCATTCCAGGTACCGACATACCGAGCGATGTTGGTTTTCAATATCTCGAACCGCCGGAAGATCAGGCGTTTATGAAAGCCGACGAATATGATCAATTCATAGAGGACCCGACCGGTTTTCTGTTTAATGTTTGGCTGCCGCGTGTATCGGCGGATGTTAGTGCCATGGGACAGGAGACATCGTATCGTAACAACTTGTCTTTTCTTAAGGGTGGCATGGCCATGCTGAGTTACTTTACCGGTTTTGGTCAGCAGGTCGCACGACTGCGCAGCGAATCCGGTACGGTCCACGCGATTTCCGGCATATTCAAGGCGCCGTTTGACATTTTGGCCGACAAGCTGCGTGGATATGTCGGTTTGAGTCTAGACCTGTTTGAAAGGCCCGAGAAAGTGTTAGCGGCGTGTGAAGCCTTGATGGGCCATTTGCTGCATATAGCACTTTCCGGGGCTGACCCGGAGAAAAACGTGCCGATTGCGTTTTGGATGCATCGGGGCTGCGTGCCGTTTGTCTCTCCGGAGCAGTTCGATAAGTTTTATTGGCCGACGCTCAAACCCATCATAGAAGAAATATGGTCCCGTGGACATCAGGTTTTGTTCTATGCCGAGGGTAACTGGAACGCGCATTTGAATTCATTTGCCGAGCTTCCTGATCGCAGCATTGTCTATCACGTCGATCAGGCCGACATTTTTGAGGTTCACAAGGCAATTGGACACAAATTCTGCATCAGCGGCGGTATTCCTAATTTTCTGCTTAGTTACGGTACGCCTGACCAGGTGCGTGATTATTGCAGGAAGGTGATCGATGGAGTCGCTCGTGACGGCGGTTATATTATGGACGCCTCGGCGATTATGCAGAACGATACCAGTGTGGAAAACATCAAAGCCATGACAGAATTTACTTGTGAATATGGAGTGTACTGATTTTCAGTATTGCATAAGGAATTATCAAAGTGAAAACGCCCGAAATAAAAGTACCGAAAATTAAACCCGGTGTCTGTATTCCCTGGGAGGAAAAACTCAAGGAACTGCCTGAAATGCCAGGCGACAAAAACCTGGTGCAAAGTGTCTGGGAAGGCAACGATGCGCTGGGATATTTGTATATATGGCACTGTTTGTTGTCTTTCTAAAAGGCGAAATGCGGAATATGGGTAAGAACAGGCTGTCAAGACGGGGATTTTTCAAACGCACCGCGTCAGCCATTGCCGGTACCGTGACGTTTCCATATATTGTTTCGTCCTCGGCGCTGGGCGCTGACGGCAAAGCTGCCCCGAGCAATCGGATAACACTTGGGTTTATCGGCATCGGCAACCACGGTGGGGGGGTGGATATGCCAAATTTTCTGGGTAATGATGAAGATTCCCAGATTATAGCGGTATGCGATGTCAACCAAAACAACCTCAATGCCGCCCAGGAAAAGGTTGATAATTGGTACAAACAAAAAGGGTGCGCCGGCTATAATGACATACGGGAATTGATCGGACGTGCTGACATTGACGCTGTAGCTATTGTTTCGCCCGACCATTGGCATGTGCTTCATGCGGTATGGGCGGCGCGGGCCGGCAAGGATGTGTACCTGGAAAAACCCATGGGCCTGAGTATTGAGCAGGACAAAATATTGCGCGACACTATAAAGCGTTATGATCGCGTATTTCAGTTCGGGCCGGAACAGCGGCAGCTTCGCGACTGTCGTTTCGCCTGCGAACTCGTTCGCAACGGTCGAATCGGCAAACTGCATACCATAAAGGTCGGTTCCCCGGCAAGTATCAGCAGCCCCAATTATCCGCCCATGCCCGTACCGGATTGGCTGGACTACGAGATGTGGCTGGGACCGGCACCGTGGGCGCCGTACACCGCCAACCGCATCAAGAGCAGCCATTGGTTCCATATTTCCGATTATGCGCTTGGGTACATAGCCGGATGGGGAATCCATCATATTGACCTGGCCCATTGGGGCGCCGGCTTCGATCAGACCGGACCGGTCGAGATAGAAGGGACCGGTGTGTATCCCCAGGACGGCCTTTGCGATTGCGCCACGAGTTGGGATGTCAATTTGACCTATCCCAACGGCGTCAAACTGAGTTATGCCAGCGTTGACAAGAACAAAATGGGCGTTCGTTTCGAAGGCGACGAAGGTTGGGTCCATGCGCATTTTTCCGGCTCGTTCGGATCGGCCCTGGAAGGACATCCGAAATCGATACTGAAATCAGTAATCGCACCAGATGAGGTGCACCTGCCGGCGGTCAAATCGCTGGAGCGAAATTTCCTGGATTGCGTAAAAACCCGTCAACAGACCGTATGCCCCATCGAGGCGGCCGTTCGTTCGGATACGGTCTGTCACCTTAGCAATATCGCCATGCGTTTAGGTCGCAAACTGCGATGGGACCCGGTTAAAGAACACTTTGTCAATGACGATCAAGCCAACCGAATGCTCTGCCGCGCCATGCGCAGTCCATGGTCTTTGTAAGACGCATGCCAAACAGTAATGATGGGGTTTATGAACAATCGGTTAATCTTATCTCACCATTTCCTCAGACCAGGCCCCAAAAACGGCTGATACGTTTTCTTGGGAATTATCTTTCCCCCACTCGCATTGGGCGATCACACCGCCACTGCCATCGTCCAGCGCCCGCCGAACACGCATCACAGCCTCGCGCACTTCCTCGGGGCTTCCGAACGGCATGACCTGTTGGCGGTCAATCTCGCCCCAGAAGGTCACTTGTCCTTTATAATTCTGCGCGAGTTTCTCGATGTCCATCGTAAATAGCTGTGAGTTGATAGCATCTATGCCCACCTCTATAAGGTCGCCGTAGATTGCCTCGGTGTGACCGTCCGTATGGAAAAAAGCATATTTGTCGGCTCTGTGAATAATATCACAATACTGCCGGTATAGAGGCTTGAAAATTTCACGCCAGGTTTGCGGATTGATTAGCAGTGAGTTCCTTGCGCCCCAATCATCCATAAAGAAAATCCCATCGACATTTGACTGACACCAGCTATTGACATCTTCCAGATAGAATTCGTGGACCATTTCCAGCAGTTCATAAAACTTTGCGGAACCGTAAGCGATATCCATATAGAGGTTTTCCGTTCCGCGTAGAAATTGCAGCCGTTCGAAGGGACGGGCCGTAACATCGGAAAGCATAAATTTGTCGCTTTGTCGGCAGGTCTCGTTGACGTGGGAGAGGTCTCGTCGGCGAACCAGGCTCCAGGGAGGCTCAAAGCTATCCAGTGCCGACCAATCCGCCAAAACCGGCTCCTTCACCTCGCCGATCACGCCCGGCTCACCCACGTGCCAGATACTGCCCCAATCGTCCTTATAGGAACCTGCCTTTGCGCAGGCCCGAATCACTTTCTCGTCCCAGCCGGGACTTAATTGCGAAAGTCCAATATCCGGCGGGTACTGTTCGATCACAGCGTCAAACTCATCTTTACGATAGAGATTCACATACGGCAAGGCCCACAGATCTCGCGGAGGACGATCCGGATTGTCAAAGTTCAGACATTTCAGCACCCTTTCTCTTCCGGTCATAATAGCATTCTCCAAATTGTGTCATGCCTTATCGCAACAGATAATACAGAACAATCATAGTAGGTCTCAGTCATTGTATGCAATTTCTTATGCCTGTCAATCGCGTTCTTAAGTCGCCCGTTTTTTTTCAGGCGCCACTGTTGGTTTGGCCATTAAACATTTTTATTGAAATATAGGTTTTACTTGCGATACTCATGGGCAAGCCATAGAATATGCCTGCGATTGAGGCAGTATTTTGTTGGATCATTAGACGTCAGGAGAGTGTAAATGAGTATAAAACCCAACGCCATCGTGGCCCAGTCCGGCGGGCCGACAACCGTAATCAATTCCAGTGCCTGTGGTGTGGTACAAGAGGCGATGGCTGGTGGTAAGATTGGAAAAGTTTTCGGAGCCACAAATGGCGTCCTGGGCGTTCTCAGGGAAGACCTGTTTGATATTTCCTCGGAAAAGCTGGAAACGATCGAGGCAATGAAACAGACGCCCGCGGCCGCCATCGGTTCATGCCGATGTAAACTCAAATCCCTGGAAGAATCCAAAGCTGACTACGAAAGGATATTGGATGTCTTCAAGGCTCATGATATCCATTACTTCTTCTATATCGGCGGCAATGATTCGATGGACACCGCCGAGAAGGTTAACAACCTTGCCGCACAGAGTGGATACGAACTGGTGTGTATGGGCGTCCCCAAGACGATAGACAACGACCTGGCCTATACGGATCACTGTCCCGGTTATGGCAGTGTCGCCAAGTATGTCGCTACCTGTGCCATGGAAGCCGGCAAAGACACCGAGGCACTATACACAGCCGATACTTGTACCATACTTGAGGTTATGGGCAGAAACGCCGGCTGGATCGCCGCCGCTACCGGCCTGGCACATCGCTGCCCGGAAGACGCACCGCATCTTATTTACCTGCCGGAAACCGAATTTACGCTTGACAAACTTGTTAGTGACGTCAGCGAAGTGCTCAAGGCCCTCGGCAGGGTCTTTATTGTCGCTGGCGAAGGACTCAGGGATAAGCACGGCAATTATATTACTACCGATAGCGGAGCGTTCAGCAAGGATAGTTTCGGTCATGTCCAACTGGGCGGCGTAGCTGAAATTCTCAAAGCCGTTATCGAAAAGGAAGTTGGCATAAAGGCCCGCTTTAATAAACTTGGCACCAACCAGCGCAGCGCTATGCACTTTGCTTCGCTTACCGACGTCAACGAGGCTTATATGTGCGGACAGGCGGCGGTCAAAGCCGCCATGGCCGGCGAAAACGGCAAAATGATCACACTGATTCGCGAAAACCGTAGCCAATACAAATGCACTACCGGATTGGCCGCCCTGAATGACGTCGCTAACGGTGAAAAGAAAGTGCCCGTCGAATACATAAACGAAAAAGGCAACCACATCACCCAGGCCATGCGCGATTATGTACAACCGCTGGTGCAGGGCCGGGCGCCTGTGACCATCGGCCCCGACGGCCTGCCGGTTTACATGCGCTTTGCCAGGAAACAAATCGAAAAAAAATTACCACAATACGATGCTTGATCGAAATTGTTTAGAAGAAGGAAGGTTGACGCCTGCGTCAAAAGTAGTTCGCCACTTAAAAATATCACAACTTATTGTA
>CAZICK010000077.1:0-18436 GCA_964537505.1 uncultured Pirellulales bacterium | reverse complement strand
AGAAACCAGTCATTTTTTGGCATATCCATGTACAGATTCTTATGAGGAGCCCATTATCCCACAGACGTCCTTTTCGGCGCCGCCCTCGGACACTTCCTCTCCGCCTTCATCCACAACTATTTCTTCGACCCTTCCCAAACCGACAACATCAGCTTTCTTCTTACCCCTTCCCTCAATGGAGCAACGATCCAACTAACCTTTTCCTTCTGAACCAATGATTCAATCGAGATAGCCTAACGACCTGAGTTTTCTTATCTCTTCGTCGGTGAGTTTGGGTGGAATATTGACGATCCCGAGTTGAAGGCGGTCATCCTTATGGATACGATGTAGCCTGGCTTTTAGATCCTCGACTTGTTCTTTGTAGTTCGTGTTATTAATCATGTCGTGTTCTTCATAATAATCTTCTCTCAGATCAAACAGTTCGTATTGCTTATCAATAGGCGTGTAAATTAACTTGAAGGGATCCACTATAAGAGAAAATTTGACACCATCCCTGACTGTCGTAGCTCTCATTTCAGCAAAAATTTCTTTGCTCTTTTTCTTGGCCTTACGTAAATCACGGCCACGAAAACGCTCATTCGGCTCCATGCCGAGCATGCTTAATATCGTAGGGATGAGGTCAAGATGCTGAACAAAGTCAGTTCTTCTGCCGCTCAATTGTTTACCATATTTTATGATGAGTGGCACATGTATCTGATCACTATAGAGGTATTCGCCATGGGCAAAATAATAATCGTGTTCACCCATACCTTCTCCGTGATCTGAGGTGAATATTATGATAGAATCGCCATATAAATCTAACCGCCGTAAAGTGTCGATCAGCCGCCCGAAATTTTCATCCATATAACGTATTTCGCCATCATACTGAGAAACATAAAAGTCAAAGTCTCTATTGTCACCTAATATTTGATAGTGTGGGATACCGCCACGGCCTGTTCTGTTCTCGTTAACTTTAAGTATGCGTGGTTTTTGATGGGTATCGCGGAACATTTCGGCAAATTTCTCCGGCGGTGTAAACGGGCCATGAGGATCCTGGTAATGAATCCACATAAACAACTGATCATTACGAAATTGTTCAATAAGTTCTATGGCTCGGTCAGTTGTATATGTTGCAATTCTTTCCGGAAGCGTACTAACGAGTTCCTGCTGGTCCATTGTATCATCATATATCAAAAAGCCGGGCGCCCACCCCCTCACACTACGTAAAACATAATTGCTGACGACAGCCAGGGTTGTGTATCCATGAGGCTCTAAAATCTCCGATATCGTTTCAACATTTGGCGGCATAGGAAGATTTTCATAAACTTGTGTTTCGTGTGGCAGAAAACCACTGATAAAGCTGGCACAACTGGAACTTGTTGTTGAAGCATGTGAAAAGCAATTCTCAAACAGCAGCGATTCTGAGGCAAAACTGTCAATATTGGGAGATGTGTTCTTTGAATATCCGTAACAATTCAAGTGATCTGCTCTCAGGGTATCGACGCTAATAAGGAAAATATTTGGTTTTTTCCCATGTTTTTGGCTGCCACATCCGCCCATCCAAAGGGCAGCGGGCATGGCTGCCGCCAAGCCGCCGCAAAGGCCATATTTCAATGTCTCACGCCGTGTTAATCCAGACGATACCTGTTTCTTACTACGAATAATATTTGATGTATTCACTGGATTTACCCTATCTGGGATCCATATACCATATACATCTTAGCCCAACTACGCCGCTGAGCCTCTTTTCCAATAAAATACCAAATTGATCTCAAAAATTCAACTCTTATGAGTTTGCAGCTTCCTGCACCGCCTGTCCCAAGCGAAGCCGAAGGGTCGCCCCCTCCGACAAAAACCGGTAAGTTGATAATTATCAAGATGTTATGCGCAGTTGTGACGCCGGCAATATACGCTTTATACATTACCGGGCGCCTTGCCGTCCACTTGAACCATTTTGGGGGTTGATTCTTTTGTGGCTTTCCCTTACAATGCAAATCACTTGAAAATTCCCGTGGGAAATGTCACTTGTGGCATTTAAATACACAAGAAAAACCATTTAGCTTAAAGGTAAAAAGAGTGAACACAAAAATCTTGTTAGTGGCGGTAGTTGTAGTGTTAGCTCAGATGATAGCCATAGATGCAGCCGAGGATAAGGCGAAAACGGCGGCTCCTGACAATCCAGAACCAAAGTTGGAGGCGAAAGAAGCCGATTCAATCTTCAAAAACGAAAAGGACGAGATCAGCTATATCATTGGCACCCAGATGGGCCGGAGCCTGCTGGATTTGAAAAAAAAGGAATTTGTCGTTAATATGGACATGTTGATCCAGGGCCTTAAGGATACCTTCGATCAGCGAGAGCCTGTCTTGGCTGAAGAGAAAGCCAAACAAACCTACCAGGCTTTTTTGACCCGCATACGAACTCAACAAGCCGAAAAACAGAAAAAACAGGCTGCAGAGAACCTGGCTGCCGGAACTAAGTTTATGGAAGAAAACAAAGACAAACCCAGCGTAAAAACCCTGCCAAGCGGCTTGCAATACAAGGTTATTACCGAAGGCACCGGCCCAAAGCCTAACCTCCTGGATAAGGTAAAAATCCACTATCGTGGAACACTCTTAAACGGCGAAGAATTCGACAGCTCCTACAAACAAAATGAACCTGTCACCGCCCCTGTTAGCACTGTTATAGATGGCTGGACCGAAGCGCTACAACTCATGAAAACCGGAGCTAAATGGCAACTGTTTGTCCCGCCGAAACTAGCCTATCGCGAATCCGAACGCCCAGGCGTCCCATCTAATTCCACCTTGATTTTCGAGATAGAACTACTCGAAATCGTCAAAAACCGACCAAAAAAGGTAGATAACCAAAAATAACCTGAAATCGGCAAAGAACTCCAGCCAAACCGACAACCTCAGCTTTATTCTTACCACTTCCCCAAAAGGAGCGACGATCCAGCTAACCTGTCCCTTCTGAACCAAAAACCCGACCTCTTCGGCAAAAGCTGGTAAGTTCATAATTATCAAGATGTTATACGAAATTACGGGCCGGCAATATACGCTTTATACATTACCGGGCGCCTTGCCGCCCAATAAAATCATTTTAGGGGTTGACTCTTTTGTGGCTTTCCTCTATAATGCGAACCGCTTGAAAATTTACGTTGGAAACGTCACTTGTGGCGTTTGAATACATAAGAAAAACCATTTAGCTTAAGGTGAAAAAAATGAACGCGAAAATCTTGTTAGTAACAGTAGTTGTAGTGTTAGCTCAGATGATAACCGTAGATGCTGCCGAGGATAAGGCGAAAACCCCGACTCCTGACAATCTAGAGCCAAAGCTGGAGGCGAAAAAAGCCGATTCAACCTTCAAAAACGAGGAGGACAAGGTCAGCTATGCTATTGGCACCCAGATGGGCCGGAGCCTGCTGGACTTGAAAAAAGACGATTTTGCCCTTAATATAGGCATGTTGATCCAGGGCCTAAAAGACGCCTTCGATCAGCGAGAGCTTGCCTTGACTGAAGATCAAACCCAACAAACCTTACAGGCTTTTAGCACCCGCATGCAGACTCAACGGACCGAAAAACTAGAAAAACAGGCCGTAGAAAACCTGGCCGCCGGAACTAAGTTTATGGAAGAAAACAAAACAAAACCCGGCGTACAGACCCTGCCCAGCGGTTTGCAATACAAAGTTATTACCGAAGGCACCGGCCCAAAACCTACCGCTCAGGATAAGGTAAAGACCAACTATCGCGGAACCTTCTTAAACGGCGAGGAATTCGACAGCTCCTACAAACGAAACGAACCTGCCACCTTCCCTGTTACCGGTGTTATAAAAGGCTGGACCGAAGCGATACAACTTATGAAAACCGGGGCTAAATGGCAATTGTTTATCCCGTCCGAACTCGCCTACGGCGCACGCGGAAGCCGAAACATCCCACCTAATTCTACATTGATCTTCGAGATAGAACTACTCGAAATCGTCAAAGCTCCATCTGACCCGGTCACCCAAAAAAGTACCGACCCTACCACCCAAAAAACTAACTCCCCCGTCATCAAAAAAGAGTACCAGCCCGATCAGCAAAAAAAGTAAATAACCTAAACAGGCAAGAGCCACAGCCAAACCGCTCTGCAAAACCGACCCCGTTAGTCCACGGGTCTGCTTCAGGGCATTTCGAATTTGTGCCCGTGCTGCCGAACGGTCAGTACCGGACAAGGGGCTTTGCGAACAACTTTTTCCGTGACGCTGCCCAGTAACATCGAGGCCAGTGCTCCGTGACCGTGCGTGGCGATTACTATTAAATCAATCTCGTGCTTTTTGGCGTAGCGTATTATCTCGACAAAAGGACGGCCGGGAATAACTGTGCTTACCAATTGATCTTTTGCCTGAACCAGATGGTTAGCGATGAATTCGTCCATTTGCTGCAGGGCTGAATCCATTATTTCATCGTCCGAGATGACCGTTGGTACTGCGTTGTCGGTCCCGGCCACCCAATACTGGTACGTCTCATCGACCACGTGCAGGCAGTGCAACTCGGTATGGTACTGCTGCGAAAGGCTCAGGGCATGTGGCAGGGCCGCTAACGAATGCTCCGAAAAATCGGTTGGGTACAATATTTTCCTGAGATTTATCGTATTGTTGACATCCGACATAGCCTGCACCTCCAAATAAGATTGATTTTACAAATTTGGCCTGCACAGGATTCTATGGTATCGCCCGACAGAATGTCAATAGTAAAAAAATTGCGATGCGTTTTTTTAATGGGCCAAATAGTCATGATTAGCGGAGTTGAAGGGGGCATAAACGGTTCAGCCCCCACCCTGGTCGAATTCCCAGCAGGCTGCCACCAAATTGGGTTCGTTTTCAGCTAAGACCCCGTCCATTGCCCAGCGGATTTCACGTGGACTCAGAGCCTGACCCCAGATGCGCAGGCGGCTGATGCTTCCCCGGAAAAAATATGGGATTCCTACGGGTGACTTACCAATGCTCACCGGGTGGTCGTCGGCGGTTATGGGGGCGTTATCGCAGTCTTGCCTGATAAGATAATGCTGCTCAAGACCGTCAATATAAAGACGGGGCGAAGAAACTATACAGGGATTGGATCGAAAGACCCCACCGATGTCTTCACAAAATAACACATACTCCGTATCGTACAAAAACATAACCGTCAGACAAATAGAAAATGGATTGTCCGAGTGCCTGACCCAGTTGTGCAGATCGTCGGAATAAGCCAGGCCCGACCAATAACCGGTAGGTCCCGAGGCGCCATAGCCGTGATAGGTCATGTAATATCTTGCGCCAACTTTTATTATGTCGTCGCAGACAACGTTGGTTTCGTCCCAGTTTCCAGGTGAGCCGCTGTCAAAGACGGGATTGTTTTTGTATCTGGTCCAATGCACGCCGTCGCGCGAAGTAGCCAGCCCGATCTTACCCCAATATCCTCCGCCTCTTCCTTCATAAAGCAGATACCAAATATCATTTTCGATCCAGACAACCGGCGAGCTGACGTCCTGAGCTTCCCAATCAACAGGGTCTCCGCCGGCCCGTACGTCAAACACATCACCGTCATCGGCCCAGTTCAGGCAGTCAGGGGAATGATAACGCCGAATGTTTCTGAAGGGCATATCGGCTTTGTCTTCGGCAAATAAATAATACGTACCATCGTTGTTTACGACATAAGGGTCTTCGAGAGGCCGGTCGATGATTTTGTTGGGGTGTTTGGTCCATGTCTTTCCATCCGCTGAATACGCATAGCCGATGCCAACATTGTTTCCTTTATAAGTGCCATGATATCCGCTATAGAAAATCTTGTATTTCTTACCTGGATCGGGTTCGTCCGGTTCGCACAGTACGTTTCCTATTTCCCGAATATGTTCGTCGAATTCACCGGGAGCACCGCCCCGCACAGCGGGCCTGTCGCCATCGATTCTCAAACCATTGAAGTCGTCCAGGGTTGTCGCTTTCGGAGCCGGTTCGACTCTGCTATATGTCATGGCGAAATGGTGCCATCGATCGTCGGTCAATACAGAGCTTGCCTGAACAGTTTTCCAATTGGTCGTGTTAATGGCGCCATTCAGCCGATGATTGGCAACGCCAAGATAGTACGCATTGCCTTTGCGTATTATCGTATGTTGGGCGTCGTCGGCAAATCGGCCTTTGACCCATGCCTCAACGGTAATCTGATCGGTAACATCCAGGCTTGGCTCGTCATCACACAAAAGATAGTCATCCACGCCGTCGAATTCAATTGCCGGACGAGACGGCCCGCAGGCATATTTCCAACTGCCCCACAGTATTGCCGCCAGGGCAAGAATACAAAGCGGTTTCCATTGGATCGTTTTTTTTGCCGTTACCAATTTTTTCATAGGACGAATCCATATACGCATAACGATTGAGTTTCCGCTTACGCGGCTCTACGTGTCCCGCTTTCTTATTGCTCAAACTGACCGTACTACTCGTGCCCTCTTCCAATCAAGATCTTCGTTACGTCAGCAGGGTTTTGCCGCCAAAACCCCAGGGCTTGGCCAAGCTGGTCAAGACGGTAACGATGAGTGATCAAAGGACCAATATCTATCGTGCCAGAGGTGAGCATCGCGATAACCGAGCCAAATTCACTGTCCAAAGCGTTTCGTGAGCCTTTGATGTCCAGTTCCTTACTGACAAACAGTTTGGTCTCGTACTCGACCTTTTGCCCTGCATAACCGACATAGACGACCCGCCCGGCAAAACATACGATCTCCACAGCCTGCCGGAAGGTGGCCGGCAATCCCACCGCCTCGATAACCACATGGGGACCATAACCGGCGGTGATTTCACTAACCATAGCCGGCAGGTTTTGCCTCTCAGAGTTTATGGTGAACTTGGCGCCGAGTTTTTGTGCCTTTTGGAGCTTGGCATTGTCAATATCCACAGCAACTACGGTTGCCTTTTTGTACGCGGCGGCGATAATAGCGCCCAGACCGATAACGCCGCAGCCGAAAACAAGCACAATATCCCCCGGAGAAACTTCAGCCCGGTTGGTCGCGTGCCAACCTACACTTAGAGGTTCGATAAGCGATATTTGTTCGTCGGTCAGGCCGCACACCTTAAAGACTTTTTTGTAAGGAACAGCTATATATTCCGTAGCCGCCCCATCTCGCTGAACACCCATGGTTTGGTTGTATTGGCAGCAGTTTACTCGCCCGATCCGGCACGCGGAACACTTGCCGCAGGCACTATAAGGTGAAACCGTAACCGAGTCACCAATTTTCAAATCGGCGGCTACATCCGAACCCAGTTCCTTAATCTCGGCGGCGATTTCATGCCCGGGAATCCGCGGATAAGCTACCAGTGGGTTCAGGCCCTTGTAGGTTGCCAAATCACTGCCGCATAGACCCAAGGCCCTGATCCCCAACAGCACCTGATCCGATTCTATTTGCGGCAGCGGTATCTCGGCCACTTCGACGCTGCCTGGTCGTACTATTTTGGCTGCTTTCATTATCTTCCTTAAATTCTGTTATCCCAAGTAAGGGTAGTTTTTGTCGATCAAGTCGGCATCTTTCGCTGCGATCCAGAACTCGGCTGGAACGGCTGTGCTTACCAGCTCGACGTTTTCCCGTATGCGCTGCGGTTTGCTCGAATTCAAAGCGACGCTGATTACGCCCGGCGGCGAAATGCCGAACTGTACGCAGGCGGTAGCGGGCCTTACATCATGTTTTTTGCAAAGCGACAAAAAGCGGTCACGCCAACCGAATAAATCGGCATCCCTTTTCGGGTCGGGTTTGCGATAATCGAAATATCCACCGCCGATAAGGAAACCGGCGTTAAAAACGGCGGAATTGATTATGCCGACATTTCTTCTGTTTAGTTCTTCCATGAACCTGATCAACTCCGACGGGTGGGTATAGACGGTCAGGCTGCAGGCGAACATTACCCAGTCGAGTTCGACAGCGTCAGCAAGTTCACGAATTACGGTCCAGTCCTTGGCGCCTACGCCCACGGCCTTGACACAGCCCTGAGCCTTGAGTTCGTGTAGGGCTTGATAGGCGCAGACCACATGCCGGAAACGTTTGTTTCGCTCGTCGGGGTCGGCCTTGCCGCCGAGGTATTCGTCAGGGTCATGCACAGATACGACTGCCGGAGAATATTGGCTGCCGAGCAACTCGCAGCCCTGCTGGTAGCATTTAAGAATACCTTCATAACTGATGTGCTGTTCCCCGTCGTGAGCGATTCCGAACCAGGCGCCAGGTTCGAAGGTAGGCTCAAGGCCTTTCAGTGGTACGCGTTTCCAGCCGAGCTTATTGGAGATAATGACTTGATCCGATTGCACGCCAAGTTCGCCCAGTGTCTTGCCGATCATCTCCAGGGCCAGGCCGGCCCCGTATTTGCCCGCCGAATCCAGCACGACCGGTTTTTCGACATATTTGAACCATTCACCGGCGATAGCGAGTTTCGTTTCGTAGGGTACTTCCTGATAAAGATTGCCAAGACAGCTTGTACCGAAAATGATCGGCGGCACCGAAAGATCAGTTGTCCCCAATTGTTGCTTTTGGCTAAGAATGGTCATGATGTTCGTTCTCCGGTTTTATGAGAGTCTTGCAGATTATAAAAATTAACGGCATTGCGGCCCATAATTTTTGCTTGCTCAGTAGGAGAAACCCTGCCGAGAAAATCTGTAACGATATCGAGTACCTGATCATACTTTGCGGCTACGGTACAAACAGGCCAGTCGCTGCCAAACATCAGCCGCTCGGCTCCGAATGCCTCCAGCACCGCCTCCATATAGGGCAGGAAATCGGCCTTGCTCCAGTCGGTCCACGATGCCTCGGTGACCATGCCGCTGATCTTGCAATAAACATTCTCTGCCTCGGCCAATTGCCCCATCTCCTGCCGCCACGCCCCCGCCTGACCAGTTCTAATAGCCGGCTTGGCGATGTGGTCCACAACGAAAAGCTGCTGCGGAAACCGGCGAACAAGCTGACACGCGAATTTGATATGGCGGGGAAAAATGAGAATATCGTATGTGAGGTTAAACTTTTGCAGTTTAGCCAGACCGTGTAGAAAATCGTCACGCAGCATATATCGGTCATCTTGTTCGTCGTGCAGTACGTGCCGCAAACCTTTGAGTTTTGGGTTCGTGGCGAAACGGGCGATATCCGACTCTACGTGCGAACTCGCCAGCTCGACCCACCCGACAACGCCTCTGATAAAATTGTGGTTCTCAGCCAGTCGTAAAAGCCACTCGGTTTCGATCAGACTCTGCCGGGCCTGGACGGCTACCGTACCGTCGATGTTGTTTTGTTTGAGTAACTCAGCCAGATCCCCAGGCAGAAAATCGCGATTCAAAGACGCCATGGACTCGTCGATCCATGAGTATTCCTGTCTGTCATAGTTCCAAAAATGTTGGTGTGCATCAATTTTCATCCGCTGGCGCCTCTGGCTTGTAGGTTCAGTCACAGAAGAGATATACCATCAGCCCAATCGAACCGCAAGAGAAATATATACTCATAACGATTGAGTTAACTTTCGCGGTATTTGCCAAAATTTTGTTCTTTTAATTGTTCCTTTAATCTGGTATTTTTTCAGGAATGTTTACTAAAAAATATGACATTGGGTGGCTGATGAGCCTGGTTCTTTATGTCAATCTTGCCGGTTGTGCAGCCCACCAGCCGGCCATTCCTGCCGGACCTTCGGATGACCCCACCGTTGCCTTGATCGACGGTCAGCCGCTGCGCCAAAGTCAGTTGCTCAAGGTCTTGCTGCCAGGTTATGGTCGGCGGGTACTGGACGAGTTGGTGCTTTTGGAACTGGTCCGCCGACACGCTACACAGCAGGGACTGACCGCCGCCCCGGAAGATATCGAAGCTGAGTTTGACAGTGTTCTGGAAGATATGGCGCCCGGCCAGACACGTCGTGAACAGTTGGCCTTGTTCAACTATATGCTGGACAGCCGTGGTCTGACCCGCAACGAATTTGACGTAATCATCGAAAAAAGGGTTTTGCTGCGACGCCTGGTCGATCCTGAGGTAATCGTTAGCGAAAAAATGATCGAGGACGAACATCAACGGCAGCATCATCGTAAAGTTCTCGTTCGCCAACTTGTCCTGAGCAGTTTCCGCAGCATACAGGAAGCGCAAAGAAAACTCGACGAAGGGGCGGACTTTGCACAGCTCGTCGAACAGTTCTCGCAGGACCAGCCTACGCTGACCCATGATGGCCTGCTGGGCCCGTTTTCGCCGGCCGACGAGGATGTGCCCGCCAAAATTCGCGAGGAAGCCTTCGCCATCGAACAGCCAGGCCGGCGCAGCGGAATATTCCGATACTACGACAACGATAATCTGGAATGGTGGTGCATATTACAACTGGAAAAGTCTTTTCCGTCCGACAACGTAAAACTCGACGACGTACGCGACGAACTGAACCAGGCCATCATTCGGCGGGTAATAACTCAGCGAATGCTCGACCTGCAGCAGGATTTGAAAAGCAAAGCCACCATCGCCATACTTCATCCTGACCTGAAATAACAAATCCGTAACGGCATCGGAAAAAATGGGCCTTATAACCCTGATAATGAACACCCTCACACTCACCATCGACCGCCTCACCCGTCCACAACCAGGACACCTCCCGTAATCAAAAAGCTTACGCTCGCTACATACCTATACTGAATGAAATGCCAGGTAGTAAAAATCCGTGTTTACATAAACCGTAATATGTTACGATTGGCCCTGCCAGGTATAATGATACTCATTGGGTATATTTCAGTTTTTTCTTTATCTTTTCCGTCAAGATTGTAAAATCTCCTGAAATGACCGTTTAATCTGCTTTGAGGTTATAAGTGCAGGACAACAAAAGAGATAACTACAACGAGTCTGACCGGGAAGAACTCGTTCCCTCGACCGGCCAGGACCAGGAAACCCCGGCCGAGCCAGCCACTGACCCTGACCCACTGTTCGATTCGGATCAGCCTGACCCACTGTCCGGCTCGGATCAACCTGACCCACAGTTTGACAACGATCAACCCGACCCACAATTTGATACCGACCAGGACGATCAACCCGATCAGGACGACCAACCCGATCAGGACGAACATGAAATAACCACCGCTTCTGTCATCGAAGCGATCCTTTTTGCCGCCGACGAGCCGATCACAGCGATCAAGCTCCGTGAAATCATCGACGCCGGCACCACAAAACAAATCAGCGAGCATATCGACCAGTTGAACTGCAAATACCGGCAGATGAACTGCACTTTTCGGATCGAGTCCATCGCCGGCGGATACCAGATGCTCACTCAGCCGCAGTTCAACCCCTGGCTCCGCAAACTCATAAAGGTCCGCAGTGAAACCAAACTCTCACCGGCCGCTCTGGAAACCTTGGCCATTATCGCTTACAAACAACCGATCATACGGGTCGATATCGAGAGTATCCGGGGCGTCGGAGCGGGCGAGATGGTCCGGCAGTTAGCCGAAAAGGGACTGGTTAAAATCGTCGGACGTGCCGAAGAGCTTGGCAGACCTCTGCTGTACGGCACCACCAGAAAATTCCTCGAAGTCTTCGGCCTGAACAACCTCGAAGATCTGCCAACCGCCGAAGACCTCAAAAAACCACAGTAAACGATTGAAGAAGCTTCACGATCACGCACAAAAATGGGAGTTTCCCGGTTTCCTGGGGGAACTCCCGTAATATTCATTTGCCCACAGACGCCGACCTATGTGACTTGTGAAACTTCCGTCGGCTTGTTTTTACTTTCACCTGGCTTCTCCTGCGGAATCTTCTCCCCCTCAAAATTCAGACGATTACCCATGCGAGTAACCTTTATCCCGTTGAAACCTTTGAATCGACCACGCAAAATATCCTCGCTAAGCGGATCTTCGACATGACGCTCGATGGCCCGACGCAACGGACGTGCCCCAAACTCCGGATTATAACCTTCGTCGATCAAGAATTCTTTCGCTTCGTCTGACAAGTCCAGTTGCAAACCCTGTTCTGACAACCTGCCGAAAACCTTTTTCAACTCGAACTCAACGATACTTTGTAGGTTTTCACGCGTCAGGGCCTTGAATACAATTAGATCGTCAAGCCGATTAAGGAACTCCGGACGAAAATGACGGTCCACTTCCTTCTTCAGCATTTCCTTCATCTTTTCGTAGTTTGCCTCGACAGATCGCTTTCCGAAACCAAAGCCCGCCTGGTTCTTGATCAGATCAGCCCCGATGTTACTGGTCATTATCAATATGGTGTTGCGAAAATCAACATGACGACCAAAACTATCCGTAAGTCTGCCTTCCTCCATAATCTGAAGCAGCATATTGGAAACATCACTATGCGACTTTTCAATCTCATCGAGCAAAACCACCGCATAAGGACGCCGTCTGATCTGTTCGGTCAACTGTCCCCCTTCTTCGTAGCCCACATATCCCGGAGGCGCACCCACCAGCCGCGAAACATTATGTTTCTCCATATACTCGCTCATGTCCAATTGAATCAGCGAATCTTCATCTCCGAACATGAATTCCGCCAGGGCCCGCGCCAGCAGCGTCTTACCTACGCCGGACGGCCCGATAAAAATAAAACAGCCCATGGGCCGATTCGGATCTTTTAATCCACTGCGCGAACGCCGTACGCTCTTGGCCACAACGCTGATCGCCTCATCCTGGCTGATCACACGCTTATGAAGTTCCGCCTCCAGTTCCAGCAGACGGGTCACTTCCTCCTTTTTCAGTTGTGTCAGTGGTATGCCGGTTATGTTGCTCACCACCTCCGCGATAACTTCCTCATCCACTATCCCATCTACTTCGTTATTTGACTCACGCCATCTTTTCTGCAACTCTTCTTTACGCTGAATGGCCCTTTCCGACTCATCACGCAGAGACGCTGCCCGCTCATAGTTGGCGTTCTTGACAGCTTCGTCTTTTTCGTTCTGTAATCGTTCGATTTCCAGTTCCAGATCGGTCAGATCGGGCGGCTTGGTCATGCATTTGAGCCTTACACGAGCACCCGCCTCATCGATCACATCGATTGCCTTATCGGGCAGGCACCGTCCGGTGATATATCGACACGAAAGATCGACCGCCGCAATCAATGCTTCGTCAACAAACCGAACTCGATGATGTGCCTCGTAGCGGTCCCGAAGACCATTGAGTATCGCATGAGTTTCACTCTTAGTCGGCGGTTCAACAATAATCGTCTGGAACCTTCGCTCCAGGGCGCTGTCTTTTTCAATATACTTGCGGTATTCGTCCAGCGTTGTCGCGCCGATACATTGTATTTCGCCGCGAGACAAAGCCGGCTTGAGAACATTAGATGCGTCAATGGCCCCCTCTGCACCGCCGGCGCCCACCAGGGTGTGCAGCTCATCGATAAACAGTATCACATTCTTGGCGCGACGCACCTCGTTCATCACCGCTTTGATGCGTTCCTCGAATTGCCCGCGATACTTGGTCCCGGCTACCATCATCGCCAGATCTAAAACCACTATGCGCCGTTCCGCCAGCAGTTCCGGTATATCATGACCGACAATCTTCTGTGCCAGACTCTCTACGATTGCCGTCTTGCCGACGCCCGCTTCGCCCAGTAATACCGGGTTATTCTTGGTCCGACGACACAAAATCTGTATAACTCGTTCTATCTCCCTGGAACGCCCAATAACAGGATCAAGCTGACCCTGAGTAGCCAATTCCGTTAAGTCTCTGCCGAAACTGTCCAGGGCCGGCGTTTTGCTCTTGTCGCTCTTGCTCCGCTCGCCACGCGCCATGCCCGTCATGGAGGCCCCGGATTCAACGTCCATTCCAGCCCCAAGAAGATTCAGTACTTCTTCACGTACTTCTTCCATCTTCAGACCCAGACTCATCAAAACCTGCGCCGCCACTCCTTCATTTTCCCGCAGAATTCCCAACAACAGATGTTCGGTACCCACATAGTTATGGTTCAACGCACGGGCCTCTTCTATCGAATATTCGATAACCTTCTTGGCACGCGGGGTTTGGGGAAGTTTACCCATGGTTACCATATCCGGGCCGCTCTTGACCAGTTTCTCCACCTCCAGACGAACCTTGCGCAGATCAACTTCGAGGTTCTTCAGTACATTGGCGCCCACACCACTGCCCTCTTTAACCAAACCCAACAGGATGTGTTCCGTACCGATATACTCGTGATTGAACCTCTGGGCTTCCTGATTCGCCAGAGCCATCACTTTACGTGCCCGATCAGTAAATCTTTCAAACATGGTTCTCTCCGCTAATGCAGTTTTTCTTGTGTATCCATTATATTCTACTTGATTTTACCGTTTTATTCAAGAGCTAATGGGGGATATCTTTTGCCTTTGAGTTATCGGACACCACCATAATCGTCCTATATCCTTGCTGCACAACAACTTCCATAGGCTTTTATCTTATCGGCAGGAAAATGTAAAAGGTTTGCCCAATACCACCGGAAACTACCAGAAATTGCTGCATACCGCGCCCGGCGGCGACCCCAGCCGTAATTTCGCCTCCTCTTTTAAGCTGGCAAACATGCGCAACTACTTTACTGGCACTCAGTTATAAGGCATAAACACAATAACGACCCCATGACTACTCGTGCCTCGTGCCTTAAAACTGGACGATTCGTTAGAATCGTCCAGTTCGAATTAATAACCGTCAAATCAGCCCAGCCCAAGCATCTCAGCAATTATCGGGGCATATTTCACTATCAAGCCCGCAAATACCACCGAAACCATACTCATCAATTTGATCAGAATATTCAGGCTCGGCCCGGAAGTATCCTTGAACGGGTCACCGACCGTATCGCCCACCACGGCGGCCTTGTGGTTCTTGGAACCTTTACCGCCCAACTCACCAGTCTCAATGTACTTCTTGGCGTTATCCCAGGCGCCCCCGGCGTTGGCCATGAAAATCGCTATCCCAAAACCACAGGTCAATCCGCCAACCAACAAACCCATAACACCTGGCACACCCAAAACCAACCCCACCAACACCGGCGCCACCAGGGCCAGCAATGATGGGATAACCATTTCTTTCTGTGCGCCTGCCGTCGAGATAGCCACACACCGGGCATAATCCGGCTTGCCGGTTCCTTCCATTATGCCGGGTATCTCCTTGAACTGGCGGCGAACCTCTATAACCATAGCGTATGCCGCTCGGCCGACCGCTTCCATCGTCAACGCACAGAACAGGAACACCAGCAGTACCCCGGCGAACACCCCACACAATACCTGCGGATTCATCAGATGCACACCATAGAAATCCATATATTGCAGCAACGACGCATTCCTCGCCGAAACTAACTCGACTTTTTTGTCGGTATCCGCCACACTGCCCAGTGAAACATTCTGATCATTAGCTGTTCCCAGTTCTACTGTCGTGCCCACGGCAATCGCCTGGCCGTTTGAAGTTATTTTCAAATGCGCCAAATCCATCAGACATTCCACTTCGCTGGGCTTGTATTTTGCCCCGCCCTGCTTTGCTGTCGTCACTCGGGCGTACTTACTGTACCCCAGATAATAGACCGCGTCTTTTTCGACCGGTTGACTGGCCACAACCATGGAGTTTACGAATTCCATCGCCTGACGATTCTGTCCGACACGCACTTCTTCCACGTATGCCGCCAGCAATGCCAGCGCCGTCAGCGCCGCCGAACCAATAGCAAAACCCTTGCCTGTCGCCGCGGTCGTATTGCCCAGGCTATCCAGCGCATCCGTGCGCTTACGCACATGGGGTTCCTGGCCGGTCATCTCCGCGTTACCGCCGGCATTATCTGCGATCGGCCCATAAGCGTCCGTCGCCAGGGTAATACCCAGCGTCGCCAGCATACCGACCGCCGCAATACCCACACCATAAAGACCCAGCGCAAAATGCGTAAAACCGCCCGCAAAAGCGAACGCCGCCATAATCGCCGCCATAATCGTAAGCAATGCCGCCCACGTACTTTTCATTCCCAGGGCAATGCCACCAATAATCACCGTTGCCGGTCCGGTTTCCGATTGTTCGCTAAGCCTCTGTGTCGGTTTGTATTCGTAACTCGTATAGTACTCCGTGCTCTTACCGATCAATATGCCCGCGATCAATCCCGAAAGAACTGACAAAGACATGCCCCACCATTGGACGCCCGGTATATCACGCAGCAGGAAAAAACTGAACAGGAATGTCGCTGCCAGGATCAAAACGCTACTGGCGTTGATCCCCCGGCTCAGCGCCCCCAGCAAATCCTTCATAGTAGCGTCTTCCTTGGTACGCACCATCAAAATACCAATGATACTCATGACGATACCGATCCCCGCCAACACCATCGGCAGCGCCATCATTTGCGCCTGATGTTTAACTATATCATCACCGCTAAGCCCAATCGCCGCCACCGCCGCCACACCCAGCGCCGCCGTCGCCAAAATCGACCCGCAATAGCTCTCATAAAGGTCAGCGCCCATCCCGGCCACATCGCCTACGTTATCGCCCACGTTATCAGCAATGGTAGCAGGGTTACGCGGATCATCTTCCGGGATCCCCGCCTCAACCTTACCCACCAGGTCAGCCCCAACGTCGGCAGCCTTGGTATAGATACCACCGCCCACACGGGCGAACAACGCCTGCGAACTAGCTCCCATACCAAAGCAAAGCATAACCACCGTAATCTCCACCAGGTCCATGTGGTAGCCCCATAGCGGTGCGATCTTGGCCAAAATCAAAAACCACATCGCAATATCCAAAAGGCCGAATCCCACTACTACCAGCCCCATAACGGCACCAGCTCTAAAGGCTACCTGAAGCCCTTTGTTAAGGCTTTCTTTGGCGCCCTGCGCCGTCCGGTTGCTGGCCATGGTGGCCGTCTTCATACCCAGAAATCCACACAAACCACTGAAAAACCCACCCGTCAGAAACGCGATAAAGACCAGTTGATGCTGTACGCCGATCCGCCCCATAATGTAGAGAATAATACACACTATCAGAAAGAAAAACGCCACCACCGTATATTGCCGTTTCAGATACGCCATCGCCCCTTCCCGCACATAGTTGGCGATTTCCTTCATCCTTTCATCACCTTCGGGCGAATCTTTCACCAGTTTATACATCTTCCACGCCCATATCAGTGCTAATATCGAACCTATCGGCGCCAACCACCAGATCACCATGGGCCATTCGAATATGGAAAACCCTATCCCTGCATCTTCGCCGGCCGGTTCAGCTACCAACTCTTCCTGTCCCCATGCTGTATTTGTCGCTATGAACATAAAAAAGCTGCAAACCGACAAAACCAACAACAATCCACATCGATTTTTTGTTAATTTCGACCCGTTCAAGGTAATCTCCTTTCAATTTTCGCCGGTAAAACCGGCAGACTAACATTAATTTTGTACCAACCGCACTCGAGATTGCGATTTTACTTTACTTTTTCATAATTCATTTGATCCCAAGGTGATACAAAAAGTATTGCCAGGATTTTCTATACTGCTATCCGTTAGGTTATCCGTTGGACAATCTATGTTTTTGCTCAATGTCCAACCCCCCCCAGCTCAATTTATGTGATCTTTGCCCCTCGTGCGAAACCCGACAATACGGCTGCATCAATGCGGTTGGGGAATAACAGGCGCTGACTTGAAATTTACTGGCTATTTTTTTGCCTTCCTTAGCTCGAAATAAAGACGTGCTTTTCCATGCACATTCAATTACCGCATATAGCAGACATTACTAATATAAGTCGATATAGGATCTGCTCTTACGCATTCGACGGCGTTTCTTTTCGGACGGTTTTTCGTAATAGCTCTGTCGTTTGATATCCTTGATGAGGCCTTCTTTTTCGCACATTTTTTTGAATCGCTTCATCATTTGCTGTATTGATTCGCCACCTCTGGCTTTAACTTTTATCATTCATACGCTCCAACTTCGTCTTATTCCAAACTAACATCATCGGCACAACACATTAGAACTCATCAGTTTACGCAAGGCTTTAATATCTTCAAGAAAAATCGCCGCTTTGGTCCTAAAATTTCTATTTTTCGCACATATTTGCCCTGTGAGCGGTCGTTGGGTGTGTTTATATCTTCTTTGTGACAAAGAAGTTATAAAAAAAATCTGACGAGGTCTGTTTTTTCTGATTTTATGGCTTTGCTGAGCCTGGTCGTTTGGTAAATAACACAATTCAGACTGACCGATTCGTTAGAATCGGTCAGTCTGAAGGCAACAGGCACGAGTAAGAAAGAGGGAAGATGGAAGGAGTCAGAAGGCAGGAGGTGGGAGAAAATGTGCGTTTGTAAGTCGTTATTTTTCGATGTGCGAATTTGACGTAAGTGCTTATTTTTGCGTAACGATTATAACGATTAGGTAAGATGGGTAAGAAAAAAGTGCGAAATTTGGCGAAATTCTGATGAATTCCGATGAAAAGTGATGTGGTTTGTACTATGTTTGCACTATGTTTGTACCTGCTTTGGACTATGTTTGTAGTATGTTTTGATGAGTTTTGATGTTAAGATGGGTAAGATAGCGAAAGAAGGCA
>CAZICK010000076.1:0-18653 GCA_964537505.1 uncultured Pirellulales bacterium | reverse complement strand
TGAAATTCGGCGAAATTTGGATGAATTCTGATGAAAAGTGATGTGGTTTGTACCCAGTTTGCACTATGTTTGTATGTAGTTTGGACTATGTTTGTACTATGTTTTGATGAAAAGTCAACCACCAAGTCGCGAAGATACAAAGGACACTAATGGGTCAAAATAAAAAATGAGAAGGACACGAAGATTTTAGAAGACACTAAAAGAGGTAGAGAGTTTTATTGGGTAAATGGGTAGGGTAGAGGGGATGGGAAGGATGGGGGGAGAGAAGGCAATAGGCACTAAGCCCGAATATTTCATAGAAGTGTTTGCATGGCCGTGATGGGGCGATTCTTACCGTACTGGCAGGAATTTGAGAAATTTTCAAAGCTGGGCACTGCCGCCTAAGCAAACTTTTGACGCAGGCATCATTATTGATTGCATCTGCAACTTTCTGTGCATACGTTCAACATCTATGCCGATTTCCGCCAAAATCTGTTCTGCTGTAACTCGCTTGTCTTCCATAACTTACCTTTCAAAAAAGTAATAAAAACTATCAAAAATCTAATGCTGTAAGTCATTGTAAAACATGCAGTTACATCGCGCCAGTAAAAAAAATTCGCACACAGGGGGGAAAAATTACTTGACAGATGAAGCAAGTGTGTGGTAGATTCCCAAGTAAATCACTTGACAGATGATGCAAGTGTGTGGTAGATTCTTAACCAGTCTCAGGCAGGCTTTCCGAAGCCATCAACGGTGGGCGTTCTACTGCAGGCAGGCAACTGGCAAATGCGGTATAACTATTATTTCGCAAAAAGAAAGAAAATCGGAGAATTACGAAAGGAGTTTGAACTATGGCTAAAGTGATTTGTCGAACGGGTAAGGTTGCGGTGAAGACGATTATGGTTTTGGTGTTGATATTGTGTTTTGTGAAGGTGTTCGCCTTTGCCCAAACAGGTGAAGGTTTACCTGTGAACCAGGCGGTCGTGGCACTGGAGGAGGCTTTTGCCCATCGGCTGGCCGAAAACTTCGAACAGGCTGAGCAGGACTATATCCAAATTATCCAACGGTATCCCGATAGTGACTACGCTTTCGCGGCACAAAAGGGCCTTACCATCTCCTATATCGCATGGGGCAAGCCAACCCAGGGGCAAACAGCTTTGCAGGAGTTGATGGCAGATGATATCGACGACCAGCAAATGGCAAGTGCCCTGCGCGATGTAGCGGACCATTATCGCTGGTTTAATGATCCCAAAACCGCCCTTGAGTTGTATCAATATGTTATCGACAACCATCCGCAGGGGGAGGAGGCGATGTGGTCGCAGGTGGGCATAGTGATATTGGATATTTCCAAGGGTGATTATGACGCGGCGGATGCGGCAGTTGACAAACTGGTTAGCGGTTATTCCGGCCATGAGAAGGTGGCGGATGCGGTATATCAGGTGGCGGAATTGTACCGCGATCAACAAAAACAGCAAAAGGCCTACAGTCTTTATCGGTATGTGATGGACAATTGGCCCAATCTTGATGGCGCTATGTGGTCGCAGATGAGGGTGTCGCTGATAAGTATTGAGCAGGGAGATTACGAGGTGGCACAGACGGCGGTTAATAGATTGCTTGCCGACTATTTGGACCATGAAAAGATAGTAGATGCGGCACATCAGATAGCGGATTTGTACCGCAGGCAACAGAAACATCAAGAGGCCCATAGTCTTTACCAATATATTGTTGACAATTTGCCCGATAAGGAGATTGCGTTTTGGACGCTGGAGGAGGCATTTGACTATCGGTTGGACAAAGACTTCGAACAGGCTGAGCGGATATATACCCAACTTATCCAGCAGTATCCCGATAGTGAGTACGCTTTTGCGGCACAAAAGGGCCTTACTATCTCCTATATCGCCTCTGGCAAGCCAACCCAGGCGCAAACAGCTTTGCAGGAGTTGATGTCCTATGATGCCGACGACCAGCAAATGGCAAGTACGCTTCGCGAGGTAGCGGACCATTATCGCTGGTTTAATGATCCCAAAACCGCCCTTGAGTTGTATCAATATGTTATCGACAACCATCCGCAGGAGGAAGGGGCGATGTGGTCCCATGTGACGATAGCGATGGCAAGTGTTGAGCAAGAAGATTACGAGGCGGCTGATCAGGCGATAGATGCGCTTATCTCAGGAGATTTCGCCGGTAATCCGAACCTGCCCCGTATATTATACGACATGGCAAGAGATCATAATTTTTGGTATCGCTGGCGTTTTGAGACGTGTAAGAGGCTTTTTGGTTACATTATCCAGAACTGTCCAGACAGTGATCTGATGGTTGGGGCCCTGTCCGGGTATGCCCGTGCGAACGTTCGCTTGGGTAATTGTTTGCTGGCCCTGGAAACGACGAACACCTTAATCGTTGAGTTTTGTGAGAATCCGGCATCGCCGGAATTGTTTTACGATCTCGCCCGAGACTACCGCATCGCAGAAGAATGTGGCGGGTCGCAATGGCTGGATCAGTATGTTCTGGACAACTTCCCGGACAACCAGAAGGCACAGGCTTATGGGCAACTGGGACTGGTGATTGCCAAGGCGGATTCCAGCAAGGTTCCGGTGGATTGGGAAGAGTTTGTTAATAACATGGGGTTGGACCATCCACTTCTGGTAGAACTGTTGATCGAGGCGAAAAAGGAATATTCCGTCAAGGGACGTTTGAGCAGGATGGGTGGTGTTGAAGAACGAGCCCTGAGATATTTCCACCAGGAGGCAGCAATCTGTGAAGAAAGACTACGAATATTCCCGGCCTCACCAGACTGCACTCCCAGCGCCCATTATTTAGCGGCCGTGGTCTATGGCCAGGATTTGCACGATTATGCCAAGGCAATAGAACACTTCCAGAGGGTAGCGGAGGATTGGCCGGAATATCTCAATGCAGATCATGCTCAAATTTTTGTGGCCGATTATTATACCCGCCAGGTGATGAGGGGGGATATCTCCGCGGAAGAAGCCAAGCCCCTCATAGAGCAGGCTTACCGGGCTGTTATAGAGAACTATCCTGACAGTCCTTATGCCGAGCGAGCGGCGAGTATGTTGGCGACCTTGGAATAACTCGGTAATTGGGCTGGAAGTATTTGAGCTAAAATGAATTCCATATAAATGTAAAAATTTCGAAAGCACGAGGAAAAACATCATGCAAAAGAGATTCAAGATAATCGCGACAGTTGGAGTTATAAGTTTACTTGTCATCTGCTGGTTTTCTGCGGCGGCCAGTGCATGTTGCGTCGGACCAGCACCACCATGCAAGGTATGTGAGCAACAACCTGGTGGTGGTGAGTGGACATGGGTATGGCAGTGTGCTGAAGGCCAGGTTTGTTGTAATGGTGTGTGCATGGAATGCTGTGGTGATGGCGATTGTGGCGAAGGCCAGGTTTGTTGTGACAATGAATGCGTGACGGGCGACTGTTGTGATAATGACGATTGCACGGAAGGTATCTGTTGCGGAAATAACTGCTGCATTGGGATGTGCTGTAATGACCAATGCTGCGAATGTTGTAATGACATAGGAACTGGTTGCTGCACCGGGACTTGCTGTGACGGTGATTGCTGTGAAACTGGTGAGTCTTGCATAGATGGCGAATGCAAGAAAAAGTGCAAGCAGGATTCCAATTGCGGTGATCCCGACGAATGTGTTTATTGTGATGATGACGGGTACTGTAAGAATAAGTGTGCCGTGGGGCAGAATTGTGTGGAGGGTGAGTGCACTTGCACTGGTTCAGAGGATTGTCTGGGTTGCCAAGAATGTGAGGACGACTTTTGTGTGGAGGACTGTGTCGAGGGCAAGAGCTGCTGCGGCGGTGAGTGTGTTGATGATGATAATTGTTGTGGGAATTCATATTGTGCTAATGTGTGCTGTGATAACGTTTGTTGTCCCGCGGACCAAAGCTGTATAAGTGGAAAATGCACGGAACCCTGTAAGGATGACGGCGATTGCAGCAGCATCTGCCAGAAATGCAATGGTGGCTGGTGTGTGGATAAATGCGATGGCGGTCGGGATTGCTGTATCAGTGATGATGAATTGAGTTCGAATTGCTGTGAAGGCGGCTGTTGCGATGATACCTGCTGTAGAAATGGCCTGCCCTGCGTGGAAGGAAAGTGCGAATGCAATACTGATGACGATTGCTATGAGGATGATTGCAAGGAATGCGACGAAATTAGTGGTAAGTGCGAATCGTTCTGTGGCCCAGACGAAAATTGCTGTAGTGGAGCTTGCTGTACGGAAGATTGCTGCGATGCGAAATGTTGCGATGCAGGAAAGGAGTGTTGCGGCGGCGTTTGCTGTGAAGTGGGAGATGAATGTGATACGGGTACTCTAGAATGCTGCACTCCATGTGGCGAGAATTGTTGTTTTAGTGGGGAACAATGTTGTAACAACGAAGAATGCTGTGCCACAGGGGAAAGTTGCTGCGGAGGGGAAGTAGGGTGTTATGATCCACTCGTTTTAAAATGCTGTACAGAGTTGGAAGTTGACTACAGTTGTAATGCTGACGAGAATTGCTGTTACGGCGGTTGTTGCTCATCGGGGTATAAATGCTGTGGTGATGAGGAAAACCACTGGTGCTGCCAGACAGGTACTACGTGCTGCAAGGGCAACTGTTGTGAGCCTGGTCAAGAATGTTGTCCCGATACCTCATCTTGTGGTGAAGTGACCAAGGTAGCAGCCGGTGGCAAAGAGATGGACGAAACTTTGTATTTGGCCAACGATTATTTGGATGAACAAACAAAAAGAATTCCTGTATATCAAGGTGTTGTTGCCACAATAGGGGGCAGTTGTCCATGTTTTACATGGAACCATAATTGCCCTGAGCCTCCGGATGATTTTTATCCCAGGATTTGCCCGCAGGATCAACAACCATCAGCTACGTTTAGTGTCAAGAACCATGGAACATACACAATAACTGGTTCTTGTGTATCAAGTTCCAAGTCGATGAATATTGCGATTGAAGGGATTGATCTGGTAGCATCTAGTGTTGCGGCTGCCGATGAGTTGACCAAGACATACAATGTCTTTCATAATAACAACTTCGATCAACAATTGAATCCGACTACCACCACTGATGGACATGCTACCTGCTATGATGTAGATTGTAGTGATGACGACCTGGAAGGCGATAGCCCCGACGAGATTGGCGAAATCACACTGCAAACAGAAACCTACCAAGACGATCAGGCAATAGTTTGGTTCGAAGCATGGACTGTCGATGGCAGTGATCCCCTTGCTAGTCCGATGATAAAACTCTATAGGAACAATACCACGAAAATCGAATTCGGGACCGAGTATCTGGCCAGTGACCTTCCGGGCACCATTAAAGTCGAGGGAGCCGGAAGCGACAGCATGCGCTTACGAGCCTGGATCAAAACCCAGGATAATAAGACTGCCAAGGACGAAATTCTCATCAAGGTTGTTTCCCTGGATATAGAAGCAGTCACTCCGGCACCTAGTTCGGATCAGCATGAGATTTGCCATAAGGACAGGCTTCTAATTCAGGTAAACTATAATAATAGCGACGGGGATGATAATATAGATTGTGGTGAAAGCGATCTGGAGATCCCCGGTGGAGACCCGGATCTGGTGAAAGTTACCTTACATAAACCAACAACAGTAGAGTCGGATGTTGACGGGCAGATAGAAGTTACATTTCCCCCAACTCTAAATAAATATTACAACCAGGATAAAACGGGCGATACCGTGAAATCCCTATATGACCTTAGCGAATTGCCCAAAGATTTTTATCTGGAGGGCAAGAGCATCAGCAATGAAGTCATGGATACATCTATCAAGGTTGAGATGACTTTGGACAGCGGCATAAAATGCCGCGATGAAATCAGGTTTACCGTGGTGAACTTCGACCTGGATGTGGATAGCGACAACAACAATGGATTTGATCAGCCTACACCTACCGCAAATAACGCGGAAGATATAATTGAAGATTTAACCGAAGATCCCGCAACTCCCGGCGAAGCCCTGCCCGGCAAGTATATTATGGTCAACGATGATGATAACGACAATAATAATGATGGGGACGGAGTAGTTGACTACGCTGACGGGTTTGACTGGGACGACAGTGGAGGCAATAACGATGATGTAAATGCCAATGAACAATTTACCCCGCTTATTTTACAATGGCACCCGGAGTGGTTTCCCGATTCAAAAATCGAATTTAGCTACACTGCTTCGGATCCCACTGGGCTTACACGTTCCGGCACCGATCCCTGGTACGAATATACCCCGGCAGCCGGTAAGCTACGGCTCTGGCTCAAGCCGGGTAACGTGCAGAGAAAAAAGGCCACGGCCAAAACCGCCAGCGCCAGTGCGCGGGGACACTATGTCGAACCTGGGGGATATGATGTGGATTGGCTTGACTGGCAAGAAGGTGTAAACACCAAATATATTGTCTTATATGCTGAAGCCGTAGGTACCAGCACTTCCTTGAGCGACCTGCGTATCGCAGTAAGCGTCAAGCCGGACGGTACTGACACGGTAGTAAAGAACGATGCCGTTCGGGTGTCCAATATAAGCGTGGACGCGGATGTGGATACGAACAACAATAATGGTTTTAATACACCACAGCTAAATCTTGCAGAAGATCATTATGAGAACATGAAAAATACAACTCAAAATGAATGGCCGGGGAAATATATCGAAATAAACTACGACGATGATGATGAAGACAGTGTACCTGATTTTGCCGATGGTTTTGATCTTGAGAATGACCCACCGGGGAATACGGATAACCTTAGTAACAACGAAGAATTCACCCCAATTACTGTGGAAATTAAGACTCCTATTGATCTAACTAAAGCCCTTGTAAAGGTAACCTATACTCACTCCGACCCTGCTAATGTAACGCGGAACGGAACGAATCCACTATATTCGTATTCTCCTCCTGCAGGACACCTCAGATTATGGACGCAGCCAGGCAATGTAGCTCGAAATAAGGACAATCCCAAGGATAATCCTGCCGGTAATTTCGTCAAACCGAACACATATGAACCTGCGCAATTGGGCTTTACCGCTCAAGATCGAGACAAGTCGTTTTACATAGAAGGTATCAAAGCTCAGGCTCAACAAATATCTGATGATGGCCAGATTAAAATTGAAATCGATCCGGATGGAAGTGCTGGTAACGCTGGCTGGATGGCAATTGACCTTGTAAGAACTATGATTATAAAGTCTGACATCGATATCGACTCGGACAATAACGATTTAATTGCCGATGAAGACGATCCTATCGAGGATAAATCACCTGGTGCGATATTGCCAAAGGATTTAGCCGGAGATACTCCCGAGGGAATCACACCTGCTTATGATTATCGAAAAGAGATTAAGTTGAAGGTCGAACCGGCCCTTCAAAACAGTGAAATTAGCTTGACAAAATCTGCAGGTGGGATTAAGATATGGACTTCAGATGCAGGTGGTGCGGAAGTGCCTTTACCAGCAACGTATAACTCAGCAACTTTACCGCAAAGTCTGTGGATCGATGGTACCACAAAAGGTGCGAAAGTGGATATTACTTTGGAATATAAAGACCAGAATGCCTTGAAAGTAGCAGAAGACGAAGTGAGGACTCTGATTACGGAGACAATTTCCTGGGCGCCGGCAAAGGCAGACATATCATATGTTTGGTCATCTCATCCTAATCTAGGAACAGATGATGGCCAAATGTTTGAAGACCAGATTGATGTGCAAGAATTCGATACACATTGGTATGAAGATACAGATGACGCTCAGAATGTAGATTTTAACGATTGCACTCCTGCAAATTATCGAAATATGCGAAATTGCGGCGCATTTACAGTTATTTCACATGGTGGACTTGGATATCATTATGCTGTATATGCTGATGGTACCGTAGGTGTAGGAGATGTGGCGTGTGATACTTGGCGCGCAGGCGAAGCGAATATGACTACTGTGCGATTTGTTTCCCTTGGAAATTTTGTGCACTCTGTAGAGGTCGAGAGTGGCTGGCTTGCAGCTAATTGGTCAGCTACTTTAGATACAAATAAAGCGATAGCTATATGGTCAATATGCTACTCAGCTCAGGGAGGCGGTAGTATAGCGGCAGTCAAGGAGGCTGCTGGAGGTCGCTGGCGAGTAGGATATTGGGATCCGACAGACGAAGTAGAGGCTAAAAGTACGAATGAGCGGTTATTAAAACGAATGAATGGTTCTTGGGATGCAGGTCAAAGAAGAACTACAGGTGAAGCTTGGAATGCAGGGGGTTTTTCAGCAAATACTCGAATGCATGGTAATGACTGGACGACTTTGTGCCCAGCGCCTATGCGAGATGATCCGGTCTGGCCGGATGCTAATCCAGGCAACAGGTACGGCTGGGGTTGTATCATCTTCGACACCTACATGGATGATACCATCGGGGCAAACACCGCTTTGACCTGCGAGGGGGGCGGACCAACTAATGATCATCGCTGGGGGGCATCAACAAGAAAAGACGGGACCGGAACCGCCTACGGGGAATACCTTTTGGGCTTTGATTTTGATAAAACAAGTGGTACAGCCACTACGATGAAAGCCGAGGCGGATAATTGTAAAAATAAAGATCCGGATGGAGGAAGAGAAATAGATGGTAATCGCATCCAGCCAAGCAAGGATGATCGTACGTGGCCATACTAGTTATGTGGCAAAATTCAATACTTGTTGACATAGGAGATACATATAATGAATCGTGTAACGCTATTTTTAATGCTGGCCGTGAATGTTTTATCAGTTCTTGATTATGAATTAATGGCGGATTCATATGTCAATGAACTCGGTATTACAGAAGGGATTTCTGTTAGTAATGGTTATGTGTTCCTAGATGGACAGTACCTTGAGCCGCCATATATGGTGTCAAGAAAAGGGTTGGAATTATTCATAAATGACAAAAAAATTAACAATCCTACACGACATCCGGGCAAAAGCCTTTTGATCCTGAAAGAAGATCCAAACGACTTGAATGAATTAGAACGCCAAAAAACATTCAGGGCCTTGGAGGCAACTCGAAATATTTATGAGAAGTATTTAAGCAGAAGCTATGGTTATTTATTTTCTAGTAGAGGTGGACATATAAAATTATCTCCTTATACTATGGCGTATGATTTTCCTAGTATTATAAAGTTTCTTCTGTCTAACAACTCAAGAGAAGATAAGCTTGAATATTTACAGCCCCACAATTGGCATCTTTTTATTGATATTGGGGATTTTGTCGACAATTTCAGCATTACAGTGATTTTAACTGCCCAATTGGAACAACTATCAAGCGCGTTGTTACGAATTGACGAATTTGGCTCGAACTTCAGTGAACCAATTGATAAAGGCATAGTATTCTTGAATGGCAAATACGTGGAAACTCCCTTTCGCATTGAACGTAGAGGATTAGGTCTGTTCATAAATGGAAAAATGATTAGGCGACCAATGGAATGGCCTGTAAAGGAGTACGCTGGCATTACAGATCCTGATCTTCCAGCCGAAATCAATAATGAATCCTCTATAAATGATGAGATTGTAAACGATTATCTATTACGAAAACACACGTACATATATAAGCACAATCGAAATGAAGAAAGAGAATTAATGGAGCAAGTTTACAGAAATCTTCCTTTTGTAACAGAGGCGAAAATTGACGAGAAGCGTCCTCATATTCTTCATCTTACTACAACAGAAGGCCTAAGTGTTTCGCAGTCATTGATTTACATGAGGGGCAGAAAGATAGAATTTGATAAAGCCAGCGTGCTCCAATGTGTGGAAACTGAAAGAACACATTATTTAGAAGCTTTACAAGAAGAAGCTTGCTTTATCTTTTCAGGCAAAGGTGGTAGAACACGGCTGTCAAAAAAATCAATAAAAGAAAAATTACCTGTCATGCTTGATATTCTCAAATCTAATGAGTCTTCAGGTCAAAAAATGCAAGAGCTTCGACAGAATAGAATTAATATTTCGGATGAAAGCTTGAAGGAATTAGTGGATCACTTTTCTCCGTCATCCCAATTAGAAACCCGTATTAATGAGATAAGAAACAATTAAACTGCTCTGATATGTTTAATATATCAAGTAGCCGTTATAGAATTTGCGGCTTGGGAGTATACATGATTTGCAGACCAAAACTTAACCTAAATGTTTCGTTACGAAGATGTCTATTCGCTCTGTGTTTCTGTGTAAGCATCAGCTTACTCGGATGTAAACAGACCCAATCTGGAGGAGGAAGAATATCAGCGGGAACACCGCTGGCGGTGATTGCCACTGAACCGGCCACCCCGGCGGTACTGGGCTTGGGGGAAAAGCTAGTAGTGGTAATTCATTTTGAACCACCCACATCGAAGCCGGTTCAGGTCTGGACCCGGCCTTATCGCAACGGTAAGCCGTTGCAAGGCTACCAAGCACACCGTTTAGAGACCGTATCTAAGGAAAATAATAGCAAAGGTATCGTTACCGGCTGGTGTTACTATCAAAGCCCAAAAGTCATAGACGAAATACGCGTTTTTATGCGCGATTCATCTTCCAAAGAGATGATTGCAACCCATTCGTATATGATCGATGCCCAATGGGCAGGTGACTTTGCTGATGATGCAAAACCAGCTAAAAGAGCAGTGCAGGCCAATTCCAAGAATACACGCCTGCCCGACACCACTGTTTATGATGTATCCCTCGCGAATTCGCCTATCATGGGGCCAAAGGATGCACCGGTAACAATCGTGGAATTCTCTGATTTTCAGTGTCCATATTGCGTGCGTGAATTTCCAAAATTGCAGAAGATTCTGGACGAATATCCCGATCAGGTGCGGCTGGTGTTCAAGCATTATCCACTGAGCTTTCACAAAAATGCCCCGGCTGTACATGCGGCAACGGAGTTGGCCTTGCGCCAGCGCGGTGTTGATGCTTTTTGGATGATGCACCAGATGATCATGGATGCCCCCAAGGAACTTGATATTGCTCAATTGCGGGAGTATGCTGTGGGGCTGGAACTGAATATGGACACGTTCGACAAGACTATGGCCAGCGAGGCAACTATCAACGAATTACTCAAAGCAGATAAGGCTGAAGCCAGTAAATGCAACGTCAGCGGCACTCCCACCATCCTGATCAACGGCCTGAAACTGACCGACCGCAGTATAGAAGGCTACAAAGCCCGCATTGATGGGATTCTGGCAGAAACCGCAAAGTAAATGTCCCGTATCTGGTCAGTAGAGGGAAACATGCTACGCAAAAAAGATTGAAGATAATGGCGACAGTTGGAGTTATCGGCTGAGTAAGGAATGAAAATGTCTATAACTATGAAAGGGTACATTTATGGTTGTACTGGTTGAGCGTGAATTGGACAAACGCGTTTAATTGTTTACACCTAATTTTATCTGATTTGCTTTTGGCAAATCATAAAGATTAACTAAATTTCAGGGAATGTCCAAGTCCGACTGAAGCAATACATGCCCATTATTCCTCCAATCCGTCAAATAGGGTTGGTCCATCATATATTGCTTTGTGATCGTTGTTCGATTGAGCAGTTCTCTTTTTTTGTGAGGGGAATTCCAATGTTTCTATCTCTTCCTGCTTAGGCTTTTTTTTATCCTCTGGAATGAACGGTATCAGCCCTTTCTTAAAAGCCGCTTCCTGGAACTCAGGCGGGGCTGTTCGCATATCCATGACAAAACCGTTCACTTCCACCATCCAAACCAAAGGGTTTTCCGCAAGGCGGCTGCTAAGCGTATAGTCGGGATCAAGCGGTATCAGGTTCAAGGCGTTCTGGATTTGAAGTTTTTTGCCCTGCATGGTGCTCAACCCAACTCCAAAGTTTTCAGCCAATTCCTTTGTACTCATATAGGGCGATTGGTTTTTGTCGCCAAGAAAGTTTATCCATCCAGCCGAATAAACAATGCCTGCCGTCCACGTTAGAATTTTGCCTTTTAGCAATGGTGATGGGCGTTTGCGGCATAGTGCAGCGGTAAGCTTCCTGCAAATACAACCGTATTCATTGTTCAAAAACTTTTCGCAAAAAGTATCTGTCAATTGTGTGATCTCATCAAAAACGTTCTGCATATTAGCCGGGATCATGAATTCATTTTGCCCGGCAGGAGCAGAACGTGTTCGAATTAAGGGTTTGCTGTTTTGCCGTTTTCCAATTAGGTTCTGTGCCAGCGACCCCATCCAAATGGATGTTACGTGACTTTTGTAACTTTCGCTCATTTTACTTCCTTATTATATTTGCGGAGTTGTTCGAGAAAATCATCCGGCCGGTGCATTTTTTCGAGCATTTGGCTAACGAATTTGCGATTCAGATTCCCTTTAGCTGTAGCAGTTGGGCTTTCGCTGGACTGAAGGGTTTGAAGGAATATGCGGGCGTTCAACAGAAACCTGGCGTTTTGCAAATCAGAAAGAGACAACTGATCATTGAGTTCTATAGGATTATTGGGATTGTCCCAGGCTAAATGAATCAATTGTGTAACCTGATTCGGTGACAAACCTCCCATTTCAGAGTCAGCCTGACGGTTATGGACATTCGTCAATTTTCTTAATGCAAGGTTGAGTTCTTCAAGGCTGCCGAATGATTTCCCTTGCAGAAAAGCAGATAGGTCTTCCATCGGACCAGTCATTAGCTTATGCGGCAAGTGATGGTCTGTTTCGGATGTGGAGTGGTTGAAGCTGTTAGCCAGGCAATTATGAAGATTCTCAAACGCCGCTCTTTGTCTTTCGTTGTCGGCATGGTTGATTTCGTAGGCAATCGCATCCAACAGAGATTCGCTCTCAGACACAGAAAGCGTTAATTTGCCGCGTTTTGACCTGTGTTTGGACTTACGTACTCTTGTCAATATCCATTCATCAATTGCCACAGATTGCTCCAGCAGGAGCGATTGGTCTTGTGGACTGAGAGTAACAGTGATATGTCTGTCGGGATTAAGGTTTATCATTTTATAAATCAGTGGCAATTACTGCCTGTTTTTTACGAGGTTTTTTTTTCGCAGCTTTTTCCATACACACTGCTGTAACCACAGCATTATATCAGGCTGAACCGGGTTTACAACATTTGCCTCTGATCGAACTGAGTTTTTTTGCTTGAGAAACGCTCGTCTTTGTATCATAATCATCCCTGGAGTTGATTGGCAAAAGGTTAGGCATGGATTTTGGGTGCCAATATTCTGCCCTTCGAGGCTCTTTTGTTGACATAATATTCTGTAGAATAAGGGCTTACAGCAGTCACTTATCTTTTGGTAGTAGAGGTTTCGCTGGTATTTGTAAGGGAGAACGGCGATGAAATTCAGCATAGGCGATTCAGTGAAGGTTAAAGAAGGTATTATGTGCCCTGATGATGATTCCGTGTGCATAAGCGGCTGGCAGGGAAGAATTTTCGATGTAGAAGAAGGTGATGACATCATTGGAATTCGCTGGGACAGTATCACCCTGAAGCAACTGCCACTTGAATACATCAGGCAAAGCGAGGAAGATGGGCTGGACTGGGCCGAGATGTATCTGTCACTAAATGAGGTTGAACCAGCTTCGTCGAGAGATTTGGAAACAACGGCTGACGATATACGAGAGCAAATGGAGAGCAAGTTCTTTTGGCTTGGTAGAGGCAAAGAAGGTGAGCGCATTCTCAAGGTTATTGCCGACGCTGATGATAGAGTTGAGGCGTGGGATAGCCATTTATCACAAGTGCTCAAGTTCCCATTTGAGGCCGAAGTAAGCGAACCGCAAGACAGAGGCCCATTGGGCTGCGGTGACAAAGTAACGGTTCATAAAATTACCGAAGCGAATGAACACTATGGTATTCTCGTGGACGTTACTTGTGGGAAGCAGCGATTCATTTTCCCGCTGTGTGGCCTGACGGTGCGGGATAAGAAATCTCCGAATTACACTTCGGTAAAAGACTACTGCGTCTGGTTTGCCAATAGGTAAGAGCAGAGTCTTCATTTTCGTTAATCCATCCTTTTTATGCCATTCCGATATCAGTATCTTCTCTATTGGGATTGAATCTCAATACAATAAATGATAGTATAGTTCTTTGTGGATTGCAGGCGATCCCCGGATACGTTTTTCGAGTCGTCGTTTGCTCTACCCAGGATACCTGGGAGATTGAATGCATGGCCCTTGTAACGATGCAGGACATACAAATAACTTTCGGTGCGGAAATGGTTCTGGACCGTATGAATCTTCAACTCCATTCCGGTGAAAAAGTCGGGATGGTCGGAGCCAATGGCTCAGGGAAAAGTACCATTCTCAAGCTCATCGTTGGCGATATCAAGCCCGACATGGGGGAAATTACCAAAACAAAAGGATTGCGTATCGGGTATTTGGCGCAGGAAGCAATATTCCACGGCAACCGTACCGTTTTGGAAGAAATGCACGCTTCTGTCGATCATATCTTCAGGCTACAACGGGAGATACAGAACGTTTCCCATGCTATGGCTACCTTGACCGGGTCACTCCTCCGAGCCAAAATGAAACAGTACGACCGACTCTGCCATGAATTCGAAATCGCCGGTGGTTATGATTACGAAATTCATATCCAGACCACCTTGGCAGGTTTGGGCTTTGAACCCGATCTTTTTCAGACGCAGACGACGGCGCTGAGCGGCGGACAATTGTCCCGACTGGGACTGGCCCAGGTACTTATGCAGGAGACCGACCTGCTGCTTCTGGATGAACCGACCAATCATCTGGATCTGCAGGCAACTGAATGGCTCGAAACGTTCCTCACCAACTACCCCGGCGCCGTCGTCATCATCAGTCACGACCGCTGTTTATTGGATAACGTAGCGCGAAAAATCATCGAAGTGGAAAATCGCCGGGCGCACGTTTGGAACGGCAATTACAGCAACTATGTGCAAACCAAAGAAACCGTGCGACTTCAGCAGCAACGCGAATACGTCAAACGCAGGGAAATGGTTGAACGCACACGCGATTTCATCGCCCGCAATAAAGACCAGGAGGGAATGCGAAAAACGGCACGCGGTCGGAAAACACGACTGAACCGCTTGCTCAAAGAAAATCCTGATTTCCTGGATAAACCCTCGGATCAGAAGACGATCAACTTCTCGTTCGGCAAAATCGGACCAACCAGCGAACTGGTACTGCGATGTCAGAACGTATCGAAATCCTTTGGCGATTTAACTCTATTTGAGAATCTTACGTTGGATGTGCTCCGCGGGGAACGACTTGGGATTACCGGCCCCAACGGCACTGGCAAAAGCACCTTCTTACGCTTGGCCCTGGGTCAACTGGAACCGTCGGCGGGCAGCATTCGCCCGGTAAATAATCTCACCGTGGGATATCTCGACCAACATGGCGACGTTCTTGATGAATCCCAAAGCGTACTCGATGAGGCATGGAAAGTAAATCCGAACCTTTCTGCGGAACAGGTACGCAATCGGTTGGGCGCCTTCTTATTCACGGGCGAGGACGTATCCAAAAAATGTGGCGAGTTAAGCGGTGGACAGAAAAATCGACTCATGATCTGTCGATTGGTCCTGGCAGAATCCAACGTTCTCATCATGGATGAACCCACCAACCATCTCGATATTGCCAGTCGCGAGATGCTCGAGGTCGCGATGGAAGACTATGGCGGCACCATGATTGTTGTCAGCCATGATCGGTACTTTCTGGACCGCGTCGTGGATACGCTGCTGGTAATCGGTTCCGACGAACTGGGAGAACGCTGCCTGGGCAAAACCGAATTTGTCGGCGTTAAACCCGTATATTCCTATTATGTTTCCCTGGTGCAAAAACGACGGGAGGAATGGCAGCAAAAGGAAAAAGCAGCCACCTGCGGCTCCAGAAAACGATGTGCCGTCCGATCCCAGATCGCCCCACGGGCGAAAACGCCCGAAAAACTCAAACGATTCAACAAATATTCCGTCGAACAGATCGAAGAAATGATAACGACCCTGGAACATAAATTGGCTGATACGAGAGAACGCTTTGGCGATCCCCTAATCTATAAGAATCTCCAACAGTTTAAGGAACTTCAGCAGCAGTATAATGAGAAAGAAACCGAACTGGACCTGCTCTACCAGGCGTATGAAAAACGAATGGATTAAAATGAATCCTCCGAACGCCAACGTAGAACCTATAATGGATCCGAACAATTGTCCTTCGATGACACCATCAGGAAGTTTGGTCCAAACGATCTGGCCGCAGCGGGGACAAATATAGCCATGCAAACGATATTCGATGACAATCAGGGGGTCATCGCGAAGTTCGACAATTTGCTGAACACGGACCTGGTCCAGTTTTTTGCCTCGACTTTCTTCAAGGCCGCGTTTTCAGTTTCCAGTTGAGTAATCCGTCGCTTATACTTTTTGTTGCCAATAGTAATGTTATCGAACATTCGCGGCCCTGGGCTTCAAAAAAAACATCCTTGACATCGATGCGAGAATAGGGTATATTAATTGTAAGTTGTTGTTTTACGGCTGGTTGTGTTGGCTGGCCAAACTGGAAAGTCAGACCCTAATGGCCTGAACGGTTACAAAAGAGGTGTGTCATGTTAAATAAGGTGGATATTTTTTTGTGGTTTACCGTAGTTATTATGTGCATGTTTGGTAGTGTCCTCTTTGGTAATCAAGAAGATGCTGCCGGTGACAAACTCACCCCTTCTGAAAAAACCATACGCCATGCCATGGAAAACTTACCCGAATGTATCAATACGGAAGATAGGAAACTTACTGATTTGGCCCACAGCCTTTATGAGAAATGCCTGTTTGATAAGCTGTGGGAGCCGAAGCTGCCTGGTCTGCCGTATCGATGGTTTTCGATATCCGGAATAGATGATTCATCTTATGGAAAATGCCAGTTACAATGGGATACGATGTTTATCCTCAATGCCTGGGCGCCTCTCGATGACGACGCGCTTATGCGTGACGTTTTCCACAATTACTGGAATGTCATTGATAACAATCCTGAGGCTCCCAAAGGATCATATCGCTACGGAATGGTACCTTGTACGATCGAGCCTGAACTACCGTATGGGGGGTTTTCCCAGATTCCGATTTTGGGGTGGGGATGTCAGAAAGTTTTTCAACAGACAAACGACCCTGAGTTACTTGAGTTGTGCCTGCCATATTTAGACGCTTTTATGAATTGGTACTCGACTGAACGTGACACGGATAATGATGGCTTGATCGAATATGGCGCCTATAAAAAGTGCAGTATCGCAGACATCGTTCAGACGGCTCGATTTGAGACATTTGATCGTCATGCAACCCTTGATAATTTGAAGCTGACTAAACATCCTCGTCGGGATTCCGGGGGCCCCTGGTATGGGAATATCGAGGGAGTCGAGCAAACATGTTTCCTGTTGATGTCTGAACGGGCCATGGTCGAGTTGGCACAAAAAACAGGGCGCCTGGAAATGGCGGGAAAATATGAAAGAAACATTGCCAAACGAATCTCCGCGATGCAAAAGAAAATGTGGGATCCGAAAACAAAATTCTTTTATAGCCTCGACAGAGACAGCGATAAAAAGATTCCCGTACGCACCATTCAAGGGTTTCTTACTCTTACTTGTGGGGCGGCATCACCCGAACAAGCCGAACACTTGGCAAAACAGTTGAAAGACCCTAATCAATGGTGGCCCCAATATCCGGTAACGACTACTGCCATGGATGAACCTACCTTCGATCCGAAAGGTTTTTGGCGAGGTGATATGTGGCCGCCTACTAATTACCTGGTTACCCTGGGCTTGAATCGATATGGATATTATGACATTGCCAGAGAATTAACTGACAAGATGCTGCAATTGGTGGAAAAACATGACGGCCAATCGTTTGAGCGTTATGATGGAACAAAAGGCGTCCCGCTGGGCGTGCCCGATTATTGCTGGGGACCGACTATATGGAGTATGGTTGTTCACAATGTTTATGGAATTCAGGAAGATTACCGAACTATTGTAGTGCCTCCAGATGCCAAAGGGCGACGCTTAAAACTTGGCAAGCTAGAATTAAGCTATCCTTCCGATAAATCGTTAGAGGTACGAACGGTATTCGAGCGGGAATTCACAGTGATTTTCCCAGGTCAAAAGGGAAAAGTCAAAGTCCAAAGCAACGGCGAAAACGTTAAATTTCTTCAAAAAGATGTCCCCGTCCCCGAAGTCACATTCATTGCCTCGCCTCATAAAACATATATTGTTTCAATATAACCGCGGATGCCCCGTGACAAAGGATTGGATTGTGGTAGTATTATAGCCCTTGTGGATACCGTTCAAACCGGTTTTACTATATTGGAGAACCCAAACGATAAAGGGACTCCGGAACAAGAGAAATGAATCGATTATGTCTCGCATACTACTGCTTCTTGTTACGATACTCGGATTGATCTGCCAAAGCATTGGGCTTAGCCAGACTCCAATTGTCCAATTTAATGAAGCACAGTTCAGTGACCGGGAACTGGTAGAGGAACGCCAAGACAGGCAGGATCAGGACGTGGTCGCATGGGCGGTCCCTTTGCTTCGGGACCAGGCGGAAATTGTGTCTGTCCCAGTTGCGGCCAAAAGACACCGCACACAGCAGGGCAACCATGCAATCAAATGCAATGTCCCAAATGCGGTGCGGCTATGACAAGAGGTTAATTGTATATTGTGATTTGTGAAAACTTATGAACCATTTTTTGGTTCCTCATAAGAATCTGTACAGAACACGAGGCTAAGAACTGCTGTA
>CAZICK010000075.1:0-18743 GCA_964537505.1 uncultured Pirellulales bacterium | reverse complement strand
GCTGATATGGTAGCGGGGATGATAAGAAAAGCGAATACAACAACCACCCCGGCCATCCTGACCGCCAGGGTAATCACAAGCCCAAGCAATGCGTAAAACAGGAAATCCCAGCCAATCGTTTTTGTCATGTTTGCATACGGATCCCGGTAATTGTCGGATATTCGATTCATCGGTTTATGAAGGATGTAAAGACATAGGCCGACCACAGAAAATACCGCCAGAGACATAAAAATGTCTGTCCACGTTACCCAAAGAAGACTTCCAGAGAGCATTTCCTGGATATGGACGTGGCCGCCAGGTGCTGTGCCGACCAAAAAAAGGGCTCCGGCAGCGGCAATAGCATAAGAAACCCCAATCACCGCTTCCAGCGGTATCTGCACAACCCGGCTTCGCGCCAGGGCGTAAAAACCGGACGCCAACAAAACAAAGCCAAATGCAATCGCATAAGCAACCATGGAATCACCATGTGCCTCGAAAGCAAGATGGGCTACGATTGAACCTACCGCCACAATTTGGGCCAGGGCTATGTCAATGAAGATAACTTCTCTTTTGAGTACGTGAATACCCAGATACCCAAGAATCATAACCATCATTACGCAGGCAAGAAAAGACAGTCCAAGCGTCTGAATTATTGGCAACATAGATTAAGCCTTTACGATTAACTCTTTGGAATTACAGAGCGTAAAATCACTGCGATAACAAAAAACGATCCCATGGATAAGATCAATGTCGGGCCATAGGGCAGGTTGCAGGAATAAGACAGGCACAGCCCGATTACACACGCGAAAAAACCTATAATCCAGCCAATCACAACACCGCCTGCCCATCTTTTGGTAAACATCGCGGCAATGGCTGCCGGTATCATGAGAAACGCATAAGCAAGCAGCACTCCGGCGATTGGCATGATCAGAACCGTAATGATCCCCTGGGTAGTAAAGAACAGGAAATCCCATAGCTTTTCGTCTTTTATCTTTTGTTTTGGCCCCTGGTTCTTTTCAGCGAGGGCGATGAATCTATGGCGAAACCTGTAGTGAAATAGCAGAAGTATCACATAAACAAAGCTCGTTATCCCAACCAGGGGCCAGGTCACCCACAACATGGAACCGGCCAGGGTCTTGGTAACATAGGCTCCGCCGCCGCTAAGTTTGTCGCCCAGCAAAAGAGACCCAACAAGGGCCAATGCATACATAATCCCAATGACAGCCTCGCGGGGTATTACCTTGCCTGTGGGTTTTATTACAGCAAGCAGGAGCGAACCCAAAAGAACAGCTACCATCGAGACCATATAAGAAGGCCCGGAGCCATATTGGATACCAAGAGCTATGCCGACAAGAGCACCGAAAGCAGCCAGTTGATCCAGCACAAGGTCAGAAAAAACAAGAGTACGTCTGACTATATGCAGGCCCAGATAAGTATGCAGAATCAAAACCACGGCGATCAAGGCAATCTGAACAGAAAAAAAACGTATCGTTTCTGACATATAGTTATCCCTCACCTACAAGGTTTTTCTTTTGGGCCGCTTCTAACAATCTATCAATCCAATAGTCAACAAGCTCAAAATAATCATCAATACCCGGCACGCCGCCAACATACAAAGGAACGATAACAGGCTCGGCATTTACGCGGTTGGCTATAGTCCTGATCTGTTGTTCGTCAAAATAATTGGCGGCAAGAATAATACGAATATCTCTTTCCCGCATCAGATTGACAAGACCGGTTACATGTTTTGGTGATGGGGGAATGCCGGGCTTGGGTTCGATTGTGCCGATTTCTTTCAAGCCGAAAAGATCGACAAAATAAACCCAATTCTTATGATAGGTGACAATGGAAGTCCCTCGCAGGGGAAGCATCTTTTTCATCCATCCGCCAAGTTTGTCAATCAACGGGTTTTCCTCGAATTTGTTCTCCTGCAGGAATTCTATAAGTTTCCCCTTTTCTGCCAGACCGCAGAGAGTTTCACCGCCGATAATCTTAACCAGATCGTCGCCGAACAGCCGCCTGTCAAATTCGCCCAGCAGCTTGTTCAGGTTATCTTCGTAAAGTTTCTTACCTTCGGCATCATTTGCGATAAGTCCGGTTGCTATGTTTCGCGCGGCAACCTTCATATTGATCGGGCTGCAGGTAACATGCGGATTACCATACAGGTGAACACCACCCTCAGATCGAGAAACAACTGACGGTTTTTCCAGCAAACGCATGTCCTGGGCAGCGGCAACATATCCCTTCTGGCCGCTGCGTAAATGCTTGTTGCCGGATTTATTAACCACTGTAGGTAGCCATAATTCCAGATCCAACCCAGTTGAAATGAGAACGTCTGCGCTGCGCATGGCGTTTACAAAAGACGGTTTGGGCCTGATAAAATGTGCATCCTGGCTGCCAAGAACAATCGACCTGACGCAAACACGCTCACCGCCAATTGTCCTTGCGATTACCGCATAATCGGGCAGTGTAGTTACGACATTCAGCTTGCTTCTGTCATCTGTAGCGACAGCCTGGCCGATCGATATCAAACTTGTCCAGACGATCAATATACATACAATCACAGAAAGTATTGTTTTATTCATGATAGGCGCCTTTCTTAGTATCGCTCGTGTTTATGTGGTCCTGCGGCAAAAATCATCTGCAGCCACAACACATCTTCAGGTTCTTCCATTCTATGTCCATCCGCATGGTCACACTCAACGCGGAATTCAACAAAAGGGCTTTGATGCCACGTAATATACGGCCCAATTTGCCAACGATAGGCGTTCGCACTGGCATAAGCTAGAGGTTCCAGAGAAGCTCCTGCGTAATCTTTGCAATCCGGCTTGTAGTAGTCACCTCTGATACCGATATCTAGAGTACGGGATACTTTTGTTTGGACATAGCTATAGGCGCCCCACGCGTCCAGATTATCCCTTCCGGAGCCATCTGGAGCTACGATGTCTCGATTGAGCACATAAACCTCACTACGCCACTCGATATTGCGATATCGCATACGTTCTGCCGGCTCCCAGCTCACAGTCAAATCAGCACCAAACACCTGTGTACCAAGCGCATCGTGCTCCTTATTTGAACCTACCTCCCATACATCATTCCAGCCAAACAGGCCCGTCAAGCCACATTCGAGATAAGTGCTATCAGAAAGATCGCGGTAATTCTTATAGTGCAGCAACAAACAGGGATTGCCCAGCGTATCACCGCCGAAGAGTCGGTCATTCTCGCTATCGGTAACCTGAAAAGTCAATTCTTGCGAAGCTTCTCCTCTTGTTGGCAATGCCAAATCCACAGATGCCCCCGTTTGATTCAGTCCCCCTTCGCCGAAAATCTTCCGTAGTGCCAGAGGAAAATCAACCTGGTCAAGCGCATGCTTGTGCCAGCGATTAACAACGCCAAACTGCTGGCGAAACTTTCCCAATGTCAGATTCACTCCATCAAGTATCCCGAAACGTGTGTAATATGCTTCACCCAGTTCAGCTCCATCTTCATTTATAGGCACAGCGGCCTTGAATCTTGAATAAGGGTCGAGATAAGCCTCAAAATGCAAACCAAGCCCACGAAAGATAAAATCACTGCGTTTCCTGGTGTCTGTCTGGTGCTTGTAATAGCCCAGCATATCACCAGTCACACTGATTTCCGGATTGAGGGCCTGCAAGCTCAGTTCACCGGAGGTGAAGACGGTTTCCACCGCGGGTTTTACCTCAGCCTCATCTTTTTTCGTTATGTTTTCAGCCAATCGACGCAAATAATCCGTTTCATCTTTGCTTTCATGGCCCTTAATCTCAACAGTATGCTGTTTTTTCAGCTCTTCTATCTGATGCTGCATTTCCACAACCTTCTGTTTAAGTTCTTCAATATCATTATTTGCGGTTTTCTCGTTCTGGGCAAAACCTGTATTGGACAAGGCAGACCCAACGATAAAGAAAACAACACAGAATATGCTTTTCATCTGCATTCTATGTCTCCTTGGATATAGCCGTATGATAACACAGACAATCTTATCCGCGAAAAATAGTGCTATTCGATCTTATAATACAGTAGATATTATGATATGGTAGTTGGAGGAGCCCGGGTTTGCAGGCCGGAAAGGATATATTCGTGAGCAACTGCTGTCTCGCCGAATGGATTGTGTGCCACCGCGAGGACGGCATACTCAATCAATATGGCCAAAGGGACCGTAGTTTTACTGACCGCCAAAAATAGACATGCGGCACACATAGTTCCATCATGGTTCTGCTGGTGCACCGCACCGCGGTATTCACAGATGGTTTTATGTTGCCAGTGGACATCACACTCAGTGTCGTTTTGCAAAATACCATGATTGAAAACATTATGCCTCAGATTACCGCCATGCGTACAGGTATGAAAAAGATTGGTCGCAGATGTCGCAAAAAGATAAAACGCCAGCAGGACATAACTGACGAGCTGTCTCATCGCATGCCGATTTTTTCGCCTTCTAATCCACATTAGAGCTACCATTAGTTTTCTTTATGTCAGCACAAACATTATAAGTCTTGGCATCACTCAGTCAATAGTGCAGTTTTCTCTCTGGTGAAGGTATCTACGCAATGGTTTTGCTATCCGACGACAATTCAAGTATTGGTTGAATAGCATTTTGAAAAGCTTTGGCTGTTTCAGTTTTGCTGTAATGGTAAATATATGGCGTTCCCGCGTCGCAGGACTCTGATATTTGCGGGTCTATTGGGATACTGCCCAGAAATGGAACGTTCATTTCCTGGGCCATGCGCTGTCCGCCGCCGCTTTTGAAAATGTTTGTTACTTCACCGCATTTCGGACAGGCGAAGCCGCTCATATTTTCGACTACGCCCAGCACTGGCAGTTTGAGTTGCCGACAGAAATTAATGGATTTTCGCACATCGGCAAGGGCTACTTCCTGGGGAGTGGTTACGATTATCGCGCCATCCGGGTTTTCTATAAGCTGGCAAACGGACAGTGGCTCATCACCTGTTCCGGGAGGTGAATCAATAATAAGAAAATCCAACTCCCCCCAGTCCACATCTTTAAGAAACTGCTTGATCACATTCATTTTCATCGGGCCACGCCAGATGACGGCGATATCCTCTTTGGGAAGCATAAATCCTATGGACATCACCTTCAGGTTTTTACTCATCTCGACGGGAACGATTGCGTTATCTCTTAGACCTGGTTTGTGTCCTTCGAGCTTGAGCAGTTTGGGGATACTGGGACCGTGAATATCCACATCCAACAACCCCACACGATTGCCGTTAAGGCTTAATGAGACTGCAAGATTAGCCGCCACCGTGCTTTTGCCCACGCCGCCCTTGCCGGAAAGGACGATTATTTTGTGCTCAATTCGTGACATCTGTTCCGTCAGTTCCATCTGCTCTATACTTTCCTCGCTGCGCTGTGCGCCGATAGAACAGCCTTCCTCCTGACAGCCTTCGCACGTTTTATCATCTGTCATGTACGTCTCCTTAACTAACACGTGATCTCATCATTTTATAATTGTTTTATTGGGAATTTCTCCATTCTCAAAATGTTTGTCTAACCATCCACAAATTACATTATCTCGCTGGTCATAATATTTGACGTAAGGCTTGATGTCAAGTACTGGCGTCCCATCCAAAACATCTACTTCTGTAAAATGCATCTTGTTGCCCTCGATGATCTTGATCCTTACAACCGAAAGACCTATGTGATTAGGCCGATGCGGACTCCTCATAGCGAATATCCCATGTTTGACCCCCTCAAGAAACGGCTCTGCCTCCAGCTCCTCCCTTTGGGAATTGTGGAAATAATATAGTATGATGGCATGACTAAAGCCATCCAGGTCTTTCAGCCCGGGTGTGTATTCTTCTTTCAGTTCTATCCAGGCCGCTACTTCACTTTTGAACCTTCCTTGAATGGGAATGTCCTTTGCCTCCTTATAGGGTGAATGAATTACACCTATCGGATGTATGGTTATTTCGTCCATAATCTCCTCAGAATGTAACAATCCTGTCAGCTCGCTTGACCCAATCAGCCAACTCCGGCATCGTAGCGTCATGAGCGCCTTCAAAATAAGGTTCGCCTTTATAGAAGCCACACCGGGCCTTACATGTCCCACACACTTTTACCGTAATACCTTCGGCAATTAAATCCTTTAGCATTTTTTGCAAGTCAAAATACCCCTCGGGTGCTTTTGATGCATCCCGTGCCAGATCAACGGAATCATTCATCAGGAATATCCGTACTTCAATTCCAACCTTAAGCAGTTGTTCTGCCAATCGCAAACCATTCCACGTGACATCGGTCCCGTCGTATGGGGGACGGTTAAAAACAATAAGTGTATTCATTACTGTTTATCTCTTTGTTTTGCTACGATAGCGGGCATGTACCTGTAGGACAACTCGAATCACCCGTTGAAGAAGACTTCGATGATGTGGAAAAGGTCGAAAAAACCTTCGCTAGTTCCTGTGATTCACATTTTTTACAGGTATGTTTTTGTTTGCCGCCAACTTTTTCCAAAAAACTCGTCACTTGTCCACATTTTTTGCATCGATATTCATAAATTGGCATGGTTTTCCTTCTTTCTTTGAAGTACCAGATTACCTACTTTCTCGCCGGCATCTTTGGCAATAACAGGGCATTTCACCTTGAACAAGTAAAAAATATCCTTATCAACATCACTTAACGTCTCGTAGTTCCCTTGTCCCTTGGCAATAATCAGATCGGCTTCATCAAAGCATTTGCGAAACTGTTCCGAACACGTCTCCACAATCGTCCCCGGAGCGTCTGAGCCGTTATCTATTACCTTTACAACTTCACTAAGACCTGTCTTGTGAGCATCTTCCATTGTCGCATCATTGATAACAGGACTGCCTCTGACAACAAACATTATTTTTTCACAGGGTAACTGCTCAAGTAACAACCGATCAAAAACAATCTCACCGGCGTTATCACCGATATAAAGAATATTTTTGCTTTTGTCTATTGCGTTACGTAAATCGTTCACCGCAGATTTGGATAAAGTCGCTGTAAATGAATCTTCAATGGCCTGATGAATCTTTGCGTCATCAAGATCGTTCATTTTCGCGAAATCAATTATATTACCCGCGATCGCAACCCGCACCGCTGTCTCGAAGGAATCCGCTGAATGCCCGACCCTTTCCTTCAGCCGGGGATATATTTGCAAAGCCAACTGATTGGAATAGTCTTTGATATCTCGATAAGGATCTTTGTTGCCGGTGATTTGCCGGATTAACCTGTGAATTTCCTGCCCCATTTCCGGCGGCGTCATTGAAAGGTCCATCTCACTGGCCTTGGCCATTACTTTACGAAGCACTTCCTCGTGAATCAATTCATCATCTGTTACGAACCTGACCGCTCCCAAAGCCTGACCGACAAGACACGGTACACACTCTAAAAAAGTTTTCATCGTTTAAGCCCAGTGTCCTTCCACGTTAGCCTGATTAACCTGCTTGAGATCACCCGCCTTTAGTTGCTTTATAGCTTCAGCCACCGTAGTACCACTGCTGCAGAGATATATTTTAATGCCTGCTGCCTGTAAAACCCGCAAAGCTTTTGGACCTACGTTGCCGGTAATAACAGCTTCCGCGCCAAGCTCGACAACATTCTGTCCCGCCTGGATGCCGGCTCCCTGGGCCGCATTGAGATTCTGCTTGTTGTCGATCGCCTCATGTTCCCCGGAATCAGTGTCCACCAGAATAAACCATTTCGCCCGCCCGAAACGAGGGTCAACTTCCGAATCCATCTCCTGACCATTCGATGTAACTGTAACCTTCATATCAAAAAACTCCTTATTATTTCAGCAACACTAAACACGCTGCCACGTCAAATATATCAAAGTTGTAAAAAAATGACAGACTCAACTTTGTTATAGAATAATCTTCTTCCTTTTCGTCTTAACGAGAAAACTTCGTGCCAGATTCGATCTTGATCATATACGCCTCCACTGGCATAAGAAACAACCAGTTGACTACGATGATAGCGAATCACAATTTTTTTGCAAGCATTTTTTTAAAATTATTATTTGGCAAATGACGTAACTTATTGGTGTTGCTTGGTTTCTGCGCAGAATTTGGGTGAGTAGGAATTGAAAAGTGTTGGAGGGAACTCGGCGGGCTTGACGAAAGCTAAATCGGTGGTTTTCTTTGACACGACGTGGCCAAAATATTTCAAAACGGTGGAAAAAGTGTTTCAATAGTCGCTTGGTTCTGTTATTATCGTATCGTTTCTTACCCAAAAGACTTAATTAGGACACCTGTTAGATGGAAACCGATGTTGAAAGTGCAGCCTTTCGTCAACAATTAGCCGCCTTAGAGCGGGATATAGCTCAACTTAGCGTCTCTGACAACACAAGAGGGGATTTTTTTCGCCTGTTCCTGGAGCGGGTTATGGCGGTCCTTGGCGATGGCGGGGCGGTCTGGAAAATCGGTGAGCATAGCCAATTGACTACCATCTGCCATATAAATCTGGCCTTGGCCGGTCTGGAGGAGCAGGGCCGACAGTTTGAATTGTTGGGCAATGCCCTTAACAGGGTGGCTGAGACGTCAGGGCCGGTAGTTCTGCCGTCTTACGGCGGGACGGATATGTATGATGGGGGCCTTGGCAAGGCGGGAGCTAACGATTCGCCGCATACGCTGCTGTTCGTGCCGATTATGGCGATGGACAAGGTAACGGCAATACTGCTGCTCATTTCGCCGAGGGAAGTGGATCCTCGAGCGGTGAGAGGTTATGTGGGTTTTTTGCAGGGTCTGTGCGATCATGCGGGGATATTTCTTCAGCGGCAACAGATACGTGAATTGGAGGGACAGATCGCCCAAAGCGATCGTTTAAGGCAGTTTGTCAGCTCTGTGCACAGCGGACTGGACCCGAAACGGACCTGTTACGCACTGGCTAACTACGCCCAGGAGTTGTTGACGGTCTATCGGTGCATGGCAGGTACATTTTCCAGCCGAGGGAAGTTCCGGATGGAAGCGGTTTCTGGAGTGGAATCGGTGGCGGTCAAAAGCAGCTTTATCAAAAGCATAACGCAGATAGCCCGTCAGGTGTGCCGTAACGATAAGGTACTGCTGGTGGACAATCCCAATATTGCGGTTAAGGACGGGCTGGGAGACGGTGACGATCTGTTGACAGCGGCCCGGTTGTATATGCTGCAGGCCGGCTCGATGGTGTTGGGGATATTTCCGATCCGATCTGACAAACGGGTGGTTGGGGCGTTGGTGGTGGAATTGGCGACGGAACAGGCCATCGATCAGCCGCAGCGTAGAAAAATTGAAGGTTTGCTGGCGGAGGCGGGCAGTGCCCTTTCGAACAGTTTAACATATCGTCATTTGCCGTTGTCGCCCCTGGTGCGGGCTGTCGGTGCGATACGGGACAAGATATATATGATGGCCCGTGTGCGACTGGTGGTCTGGGCGGCAGTAGTGCTGGCCATTGTCATCACGCCCCTACTGGTTCAAAAGGAGCTTAAGGTGATCGGTACGGCCGAGTTGGTGCCGATAGAAGCCCGTTCCGCTTACGTGGCCCAGGAAGGTGTGATCGAGGATGTTTTCGTGTCCAGCGGCCAAAAAGTGGACAAAGACCAGGTGTTGGCGAGTCTGGATACGCGGATAATCGACAGCGAAATAGATCGTGTGACCAACGCTGTCAGTGAGGCGACTTTGGCTCGTGATGAGGCCGGTCAGTCGGCTGACGTAAGGGCGCAGTACGTCCATAGGCTGGCGGCCCTGACGGCCGAGTGGGATAAACTCCTGCTGCAAAAGAAGCAGTATGACATCAAAGCGCCGGTTGCCGGGGTGGTGATAACCGGTCAAAGTGAAATAACTAAATTACCTTTGAAACCGGTAGTAAGGGGAGACGCGGTTTTTGACGTGGTGCCAGGCGATTCTCCCTGGTGGCTGCTGGTGAATGTTCCCGAAGACGAGGCGGGCGAGCTTTTGAGGGCTTATGACAGGCTCGATCCGGATGAGACGGGGAAGTTCCTGGAGGCGAATGTTATTCTCAACGCCTATCCCAAAAAAATTTTCCGGTCGAAGGTTTTGTCGGTGGCCCGTCGTGCTCACGTTATGGCTACGGGGCAGCAGAAATACCGTAATGTTATTGAGGTGCGTGTGAGTGAACCGGAAAGCCTCAGAGATGATATAGAGCCGCGACAGGGGATGGAAGGCAAGGTGGCTATCGAGTGCGGCAAGCGCAGCCTGTTCTATGCTGTGACGCATGAGTTTGCGGATTTTGTCAGGGTGAGTATGTTCTAGAAGGGAGATGGTGACATGAATAAAATCAGTTACAAAGCAGCGGTATTAACTTTAGTGGTGTGTTTGTTTGGGGCATCGTCGTTAATCGCCCAGCAAAAGCCTCAATTGCAGGAAGGACGGGCCCTGGACCCACAGAAAATGGTGGTTCTCAGTGCGGCTGTTAGTGGAATCATTGCCGAGATTACGCGTGAACCACAGGATTTTGTCAAGAAAGACGATCTGCTGGTGCAACTGGATTGCGAGCAGATCGAACTTCAAATCAAAGGCATCAGGCTGCAGATAGAGATAAAACGTACCATCGAGATCAAAGAGGCGGAGGTAAAATATGAGTATGCCAGGGATAATTTGGCGATTGTCGAAAAATTGTATAACAAACAAATTGGTGGCAGCCCTGTGGCTTCGGAAAAAGAAATGAAGGAGGCTATCCAAAGTGCGCAGATTACCAAGCTGGGACTCGATAAGGTAAAAAAGGACCTTGAGCGGCTTGAGATTGAATTAAAACAGGGCGAAAAGATGCTGGAGCAGCATTCGCTGCGAGCCCCGATGGACGGTGTAATTGTATCGCTGTCGAGTGTGGACGAGATTCTGCAGGTGGCTAATCTCAAAGTCAAACCTTCGGAAGTAGGTGAGACAGTCCAGGTGGGCAAGCCGATAATAGCGATGATGAAGGTTGATAAGCTGCGGCTGCGCAAGACCCTGCCTATAACCGAGCAGGGCAATGTACGGCTGGGCCAGCCCGTCGATGTGTTTATCGAAGACGTCGTCAACAAGAAGGTTACGGGCCAGGTGGTGTATATAAGCCCCACCATTAATTCCGCCACTCAGACGTTCGAGGTGAAAGTTGAGATTGACAATCCTTTGGTGGAAGATTACCAGAAGCTCTCGCAAGGCGAGTATCGCTATCTTTTTCGCCCGTTTATAAAGGCTTATGCCAAGTTGTAGCGGCAGAAGAATATAAGATCGCAGCCTTTGGAGGTATTCGTTGAGTTGCGAATCAGATGAAAAGATGTGCCCGCCCGATCAGCCTCTGCTGCCGCTTTTGCGGTCAGAGCTGGTTTCGTTTGCCCAGACATTCGACGGGCAACCCTTTTGGGTGTACAAAGACCCCCTGTCGCTGCGTTATTACCGTTTTAGTCGCGAAGAGCATTTTCTTATCGAGCAGTTGCGTCGGCCCATAACGCTCGACCAACTCAAAGAAGCTCACCGAAACCAGTTCAACAGCGGTGATTTGTCAAACCATGAGATCGGCATGTTCATCAGCTCTCTGACGGAGAAAAACCTGCTGGTTATGAACCAACCGAACCGGGACAAGATACTGTATGAATCGGCGAAAAAGAACCGGAACAAGAAGCTGTTTGGCCAGTTTATCAATTTGATGTTCATAAAGATTCCGATATACGATCCCGACCGGCTTTTCGATCGGGTGATCGGACGTTTGCGTTTTTTCTGGACTCATACGTTTCTGCTGTTTTACCTGCTGCTGCTGGCGGCGGCGGCCGGCCTGGTGATCGGGCGATGGCATGATTTCACTTCTATGTTTCATACCAGTTTTTTCACGATCTGGAATGTCCCTATTTTATTCGCGGTTATCTGGCTGACAAAGGCGCTGCACGAGTTCGGCCACGGGCTGACGTGCAAAAACTACGGAGGGGAAGTGCATGAGTTGGGCATTTTGATTTTGGTTTTTATGCCGATGCTTTATTGTAATATTACCGATTCGTGGACGTTTCCCAATAAGGCGCATCGACTGGCAGCCACGGCCGGCGGCATTCTGACGGAACTGATGATAGCGGCCCTGGCAACGATTGCCTGGTACTTTACCGAGCAGCCAGGTTTCATACATGCCTTCGCTTTCAATACGATAATCGTCTGTTCGATCTCGACTGTTATGTTCAATGCCAATCCGCTGCTGCGATTTGACGGTTATTATGTTATGATGGACCTGATTGAGGTGCCCAATCTGCGTCAGCGGTCCAGCATGGCCATGAGAAATTTTTTTGTGCGTTACATCCTGGGTGGCCGCTCGAACGAGCTGCCGGAAGAACATCGTTTTCGGTTTATTTTTCCGCTCTATTCGGTCAGCGCTATGATCTATCGCTGGTTTATAGTGTTTGTGATCACTTTTTCCATATACGCTGTGCTCAAGGGGATGCATTTAGTGATGTTCGGCCGGGTGTTTGTGGTTTTCTCCCTGTTGACGATGTTGGTTCTGCCGTTATACAAGGCCGGCTCGATGATTACCAAACAGCGTCGGGCCTTTGGTATATCGAACGTTCGTTTGCTGACATTACTGGCGATCCTGGTTATCCTGGCGGCCGGTGCGTTGTTCTGGCCGCTGGAGCAGCACGTAACGCTTAACTTTATTCTGGAACCTGCCCGGATGCAGTGGCTTCGCAGTGAAGTGGATGGTAAGGTCGATTGCGACCAGCGTGTCCGCGAGGGAGTGTGGATCGATACCGAATCGCCGATTGTAGCGTGCCTGGAAAACCTGGAACTGCCGTACGAAAATATTCTACTTCAATCGCAGATAGCTCAAACCCAAATCGATGTCGGCCGATATGAGCATCTCGGTTATGACGGTCAGGTTAAGTATCTTCGTGAACGTCTCAAAACTCTCCGAAACGACGAAGAAAGAGTACAGCAGTCGATCGCAAACCTGCAGGTCAAGGTACCGTTCACCGGTGAGGTCCTGACCCGTAATGGAGATATTGATAAACTGCAGGGTAAATATGTTCCGCGGGCAGCGCCTTTGCTGCTGTTGGCCGATACTCGCCGATTGCTGGCCAAGGCCTTAGTGCCGGAGAAAACTTACGCCCGCGTTTTCAAGCAGGCCGACCAGGTGGGACAAAACGCCGAACTGATGCTCTACGCTTTCAGTAAAGAAAAGTTCAAAGGCAAGGTAGCGTCCGTCAGTCTGCATCGCCAAAACAGTATGGGCGAGTTCGGCGAAAAGATGGCCCTGAGCAATAAGGTCGGAGGTGAAGTGCTTACCGAGTACGATCCCGTTAGCGAGCAGGAAAAACCGATAGGTACGGTTTATGAGGTGTCCATCGAACTTGAGCAGGATACCTTGCCCGCTTCGGCCCTGCCGTACATGTCCGGCAGGGTGCGGATCGACTGTGGCAGTTATACCCTGTACCGCTGGGGCATGGATTCACTGCTGAGATTTATTTCTCCCGATGTGCGACTGGGCTTTTGACGATCTTTACCGGGCATCTCGGCAGGACATCGAGAAACGCCCTGCCTGGTTATCATACCCATTGGGTATAGATTATCCTTGCTTTTCGGAAACCACTATTGTATCCTATATTTTGATATTCTTATGGAAAATCCAGGAGAGTTGTTATGGACAGACACTTATACAAGATATATTGTGCTGGCCCCTTATTCAACCCAAAAGAACGTGAAGATATGTCTTCTATTGCTAAGGCACTTGAGAGGGCCGGCTATAAGGTATTTCTTCCACACAGGGACGGCCTTGAACTGGCTAAGATTTTACCTGTTCTTAGGAATCAAAAACTTTCTGCCGAAGATGCTTCAGCTATTGTTAATCGAGCTATCTTCTCACTCGATGTCTTCGAGATTATGGATAGCCACGGGATCGTAGTTAACATGAATGGCCGTGTCCCCGATGAAGGCGCAATGGTTGAAGCGGGAATAGCCTGGTCACACGGTAAGGCACTTGTCATTTTTAATTCGGACACCCGTTCGCTCGTTCAAGGCAATTGCAATCCTTTATTGCTGGGACTTTCCAATTTTGAATACGTTGCCGAATATGAACGGCTTTCGTCTGTTTTTGACCGGAAATTTGTCGAAATGAAGCATAATGGGTTGGCAAATTCTTCAAGTTTATTCGATGACGCACAAACCAAAGGCAAGGCCATTAGAGACTCATTGTTGTCAAAAAGAAGCTCTAGTGAACTTGCTTTGCTCTTAGTAAACCTATTTGGAGAGGTAATATGCCAGACTTCCGAAGACCAGAAAACAAACTGTTCGCCAGTCCGTACGCGTGCTTAGACAAGAAATATCAAAAAAGAACAAAACAACTACGAACGGATCGCTTTCGTACTGACTTCCAACGCGATATCCACCGAATCATCTATTCGCAGGCATTCCGCCGTTTAAGACACAAAACACAAGTGTTTTTCTTTCCTCGCAATGACCATGTTTGTACGCGAATGGAACATGTTTTACATGTAGCTTCCGCATCCCGAACCGTTGCCCGCTGCCTTGGCCTGAACGAAGATCTCGCCGAGGCTATCGCACTGGCCCATGACATCGGCCACGCCCCTTTCGGTCATGATGGCGAAAAAATTCTTGATAAAATTGCGAAACGAGAAAAGATACTACCATGCTTTCAACATGAAATCTATGGCCTTCGTGTAGTGGATTATATTGCTAAACTCGATCGCGAGGCCCCCGGGCTTAATCTGACATGGGCAGTTAGAGATGGTATTATCTCCCATTGTGGCGAAGATCGGAGGAGTTACACCATTAAACCAAATGAATCCATGAAAGATTTAGACTCCATAAGCTCTCGGGAAAAAGCAGGTTTGCCCTGCACAATGGAAGGTTGTGTCGTGCGCATGGTCGATAAGATAATATATTCAGGCAGAGACATAGAAGATGCTATCGCAACGAAAGTTATAAAAAAAGCAGACGTCTCCAACGGACTTGTCAAGGCTTTAGGCAAAAACAACGGCGCAATGATCGGAACTTTCCTGGAAGATTTGGTCACGAACAGTTTTGGCAAGAGCTGCTTGACCTTATCGCCAAACACAGGTCGCCTTTTGAAACAATTATTAAAATTCAATTACAAATATATATACAATAGCAAAAGAGCCAAACGTTATTACGACCATGCTGATCGTACCCTCCGGTCGTTATTTGATATTCTTCTCAAAACACTAAAATCCACAAACCGTTTTGTTGATACTTCTCCAAAGAAAACCGATATTTTCTCCGAAACCGATGTTTACCGGGTCTTCAAACAATTTGTCACGGAAGACATGAAAAAAATATACACTTCAGCTACGCCTGATGGCCTGATTGTGTTTGACTTCATCGCCGGCATGACAGACAACTTTGCTGTCCAGTCCTTTCAGGAACTATTTGTACCTCAATCTACTGTTTAGCGTCCACGTATTGCCTAAGCTTGGGCTTTTGATTAGTTTATGTGAGCAAACGTGTGGCTCTAATAATTTTCCGGTATGTTGGAAGCGGGGCTTTTGACGATCTTTACCGGGCATCTCGGCAGGACATCGAGGAACGCCCTGCCGTAGTTTTTGGTGATCACCCGCGGGTCGAGAACGACCACAATTCCCGTGTCTGTCCTGGTACGAATCAGTCGGCCGAATCCCTGTTTGAATTTGAGTATCGCCTCCGGCAACTGATAATCGAAAAAAGGATTTCCGCCCTGAGACTTGATCTGTTCGAGCCGGGCCTGCAGCAAAGGATGGTCCGGTACCGAAAACGGCAGTTTGACGATAATAACATTGCTTAGGCTTTCTCCAGGCACGTCAACGCCCTGCCAGAAACTGTCGGTTCCCAGTAAGACGCTGTTGATATTACAGCGAAACTGATCCAGCAGAGAAGAGCGGTCTTTTCCTTTTGCCTGAATCAGCAGTATCAGTTCGTGCTCACGGCAGAAATCCTCCAGATTGGCGGCCGCCTGGTTCAGTTGTTTGAAACTGGTAAACAATACAAAGGCCTTGCCCTGGGTCTGCAGCAGATATTTTTTGATCGCCGCGACAGCGCCGATGAGAAACTCCCCTTCCTGCCGGTTCGGTTCGGGCAAATGCGACTCCACATAAACGGTCACCTGTTGGGAATAGTTAAAAGGCGAGCCTAGTTGTACAGTCCGAAACTCATCCAACCCCAGCCGCGAAGTGAAAAAATCAAATCCTTTGCCGTCACTTTTGTTATCGCTGCTGTCGTCCTGGTTACCAGAAGTACTCAGCGTGGCGCTGGTCATAACTACAGAATCGAATGGTTCAAAGAGAACCTGCCGCAGGGTCGCCCCCAAATGCAGTGGCGCAGCGCAAATCACCACACGCGGATTGCTGTGGCGCCAGCCAACTTCGGTCCAATAGACGTTATCCTTGATATTTTGGGTGACGAACGAATGTGTTGCGGCGGCAAAATCGCGGCAGCGCTGTCCATAAGAATTGATTTCCAACCGGTCCTGCTCATCGCCGCATGACTTAGCCAGTTTGTTCAGATTCTCGCCCAGCGCGATTAGGGGACCGCTTAGCACATTGGCAAAGCAATTCGGTCTCCTTACTCGGCCGTTACCACCGGATGATTGCTGGGAACATCTGTATTCGAGTATTTCGTTGTAGAATGTGTCGGCTTGTTGATGGGCCTTGGAGATCAACGCCATGGACACCTGGTCGCGATGAGTGGCGAGGATGCCCTTTTCTGTTTTGGGATTGAACAGCCTGTTGAGCATAAAGCCGACCTGAAAATTGCTCAAGCGCAGACCAAAATGGTTGCCGGCCACATTCTCGATATTGTGTGCCTCATCCAGAACGACAAGCTTGAAATTGGGCAGTATCTTACCACCCTGCTGACGCAGAGCCAGATCGGAAAAAAGCATCGCATGATTGGCGATCATAATATCGCAGCCGAACATACGGCGTCGTGCCAACTGATAAAAGCACGTGTTGTTATGATCACAATGGTGCCCCATACAGGTGTTATTGTCACTGCAGACCATCTCCCATACCGCCATTGGCACAACGAACTGCAAAGAGCTGAGCGATCCATCCTGCGTTTCCAATGCCCAAAACCTTATTTGTTCGACCAGATCGATATGAGCGCTATCGTCAAAAAGCGTTGGGCCTCGTTTGCGGGCCTGCTCCAGACGTCGCCAACAAAGGTAATTGCTCCTTCCCTTGACCAGCGTGGCGACGAATTTCACACCGCAGGCGTCCTGGATAAAAGGGATATCCTTGTACACAAGCTGTTCCTGCAGTGAAATCGTATAAGTACTGATGACGACTTTTTGTTTATTCTTCAGCGCGTGGCTCACCGCGGGGATTATATAAGCGAAGCTTTTACCGATACCGGTGCCCGCCTCGGCAATCAGGTGAGACGATTGTTCAAAAGCTTTGTCTATGGCCTGTGCTAACCGAATTTGTTGAGGGCGCATTTCATAGTTGCTCAACTGTTGAGCAACCGGCCCCTGCGGCCCCAGAAACCAGACGGGATCGATACGCTTATTTTTGGACATTTGAGGCTATGGTCCCCTCCAGCGGAGATGAAGCGGTGGCATAAAGCTTTTTGGGGATTCTACCGGCCAGAAAAGCGGCACGGCCGGCTTCGATAGCGCATTTCATCGCCTCCGCCATGCCTACCGGATCCCGGGCGCAAGCCACCCCGGTGTTGAGCAATACCCCATCGGCCCCCAATTCCATGGCGATGGTTACGTCGCTGGCGGTACCAACCCCGGCATCCACAATGATCGGAACCTTGGCCTGCTCGAGGATAATCCGGATATTGTTGGGATTGAGTATTCCCTGACCTGAGCCGATAGGAGCGGCCGCAGGCATCACACTTGTAGCGCCGGCCTCCTCCAGACGCCGGGCCATTACCGGATCGTCGTTTGTGTAAACCAATACTGTAAAGCCTTCCTTGACGAGTTGTTCCGTGGCTTGAAGGGTGCCCAGCGGATCGGGCAAAAGGGTCTTCTTGTCGGCGAGCACTTCCAGTTTAACCCAATCCAGCTCCAGCAGTTCACGCCCCAGAAGAGCACAGCGGACCGCGTCTTCCGCTGAAAAACAACCAGCCGTGTTGGGCAGCAGCGTATAACGATCACGATCGAGAAAATCAAGGATATTGCGATGCTGACCATCGAAAAGCCTTTCCCGCCGAACCGCTACCGTAACCACCTCACAGCCGCTGGCTTCCAATGCCTTCTGCATAATCTCAAAGCTGGCATATTTACCGGTACCGACAAAAAGCCGGCTCTTAAATTCGTATGGTCCCAGTTTCAATCGCGTATCATGGTCCGTCATCACATCTGACTCCTGTAACTGATTATACTATATAGACTTATTAACCGCCGCCGACGATAGTGACGATCTCCAGAGCATCTCCATCGCCAAGTTGTTCCCGGCTGTGCAACCGCTTAGGGCATATTTGCCGATTCAGTTCCACCGCAAACGGTCCTTTAACTGCGAGTTCCTCCAACAACTGCCCGACGGTGATACCTTCGGCAACCTCCATCTGCCTGCCATTAACATTTATCAACATCGCATCTCCCAGCATCAAATTCCATGGACGATCCCATTATAAAGCCCACCGCAAGACAGATCAAGTGCCCCCTCACCCCATACGCCTCCTTTGGGACGGCATTGTTGCATGTTTTTATATACCCTTAATGTATGGAGGTTTATGATTTATTGGGTGCAAAGCTACAAATGGTTCTCGCATAATACAAATCATATTGTAATATGCGATAGTATTATATAATCGGCTCCTCATAAGAATCTGTACATGGATATGCCAAAAAATGACTGG
>CAZICK010000074.1:0-18950 GCA_964537505.1 uncultured Pirellulales bacterium | reverse complement strand
CGTACGGCGTGATGGCCACAGGCATCGACCTTTCCCCCTACACCATCAAGGCGGCCCGCAAGAACGTGGAAATCCGGGGCCTGACCGACCGCATCGAGTTGCTCCACACGGACGGCGGCAAGTACGAGCCGAATACGCCAGAGAGTCTGGACCTGGCTTCCTGCATCGGTGCCTCCTGGGTGTACCAGAATCACAGGGGCACGCTGGAGGCCCTGACGAAGATGACTCGGCCCGGCGGCCTGGTGCTCGTAGGCGAGCCGTTCTGGATGACCGATCCCGACCCGGAATACCTGAAGCTCACGGGTGATGATCCAAACCTGTGGGGTTCCCATGCCGGGAACGTGACCATTGGTGAGGATGTAGGCCTTGCTCTCCTCTATACTCTGGTAGCCAACCTGGACGATTGGGACCGCTACGAGGGGCTCCAATGGCAGGCTGCGGAGCGATATGCCGCCGACCATCCAGACGATCACGACGTGGAGGCCCTGCTCCGCAGCACCCGCAGGAGTCGCGACGCCTATCTCCGCTGGGGCCGTAACTGCCTGGGCTGGGCTATGTACTTCTTTCAGAAGCCCTGAAACCAGGAGCTTCTTTCAACCAGTCGAGCAATACGGCTGGTTCAGTTAACACAAACGCTCGACCAGGAAACTGGCCGGGCGTTTCACCACGTCGCGGCCGTGAACCTACACGTTCCGTCCCGCACGCCGAGAGCAACGGCCCAAATTCTCCGACTCTCTCGTAAACAGCCCTCGCCCAGTTAACAGACCCGTTCGTCTCGGACCCTACCGCCAGGCTCGCCGGTGGTGTCAGGTGCCACTCTTCAGCACTGCCGACGCCTCGAAGACGCGTCCACGCCTCACGCGTCGCACCATGAACTCCATCCCGTCATGCCGCAACACCTGGCCGGGCTTGGGCGGCTGGCCCAATGCTCGCTCCAACCACGCAGCCAGCGTTCCGCCAGCGGCCATTGGCTGACCGCCGAGTTTGGCGGCAACTTCGCTTGTCGGCACGCCGCCGCCGAACATCCAGGTGCCGCCGCTGAGCGAATGGACATGGCGCGGCAACCTGTCGAACTCGTCCTCCAGTTCACCGACCATCTCCTCAATGAGGTCTTCCAAGGTGATCAGGCCCAGTGAACGCCCCTCACCATCACGCACGATGGCCATGTGCTCATGCTGGTCGATGAAGGTCTTGAGCAGGTCCGAAGCGGAACTGCTCGGGTCCACGAAGTGGACCGGCCGGATGATACCCTTCAAGCTTGGATCGCTCGGGTTGGTGCTCATATAGTAGATCATCTCTTTGAAGTTGATGTAACCAAGCACGCGGGTGCGGTCGTCGCACTCGCAGACCGGGAAGCGTGTGTGAGCGTCGATGTGGGCCGCGATGAGTGCCTGATTCAGAGTCTGAGCGGTGGAGAGCATCGAGACCTGCTCGATGGGGATCATCACCTGCCGGACGCTGGTCTGGGATAGCTTGGCGGCGCGGTTGATGATCCGTTCCTGGTGCGGTCCGATGTGCTTGGACAGCCGCGCCATCATCGCCAGGGAGGTGATCTCCTCGAGTGTGGCGGGTGGTCGCTTCTCGGTGCGTCGGCCCTCGAATGGACGATTCAGCAGGTGCAAGACGTGAATCACCGGAGTCAAGACGCGGATGGCCAGGAACAAGGGCCGGGCGATCCATATCGCAATCGTACGGTTGAAGTAGACGCCTAGGGTCTTGGGCAAAATCTCGGTGTACTGGAGCATGGCAAACGTGAACAGAATCGAGAACAGCCATATCCACTGGTCACCGAACAGCTCGTCGAACTGCGAGCCAGCGACCGCTGCGCCAATCGTGTGTGCGGCTGTGTTCAGAATGAGGATCACCGCAATAGGGCGTTCAATGTTGGTCTTGAACCCGCGCCAGATTGTCCCGATTTGGGGGTGACGCGTTGACAGGTCCGCGACCTGGCTTGGCGTGAGGCTCAGGAGCGCCGCCTCCATCAGCGAACAGATAAATGATATGCAGAGCGCGACAGCGACGCTGACGACAAAAATGGTCACCTTGTAAGCACCTCCAACATAGGCAGTCGGTCAGGACATCCAGTCCCCCGTTCCTGCCGCCGACATCGGAGAGTGCGTTCCGTTTGCCTGATGGATGATCGGCAGAGGGGGTGCCCGCAACGCTGCGGGGCAAGACGCAACCACACCAACTGTCGATCCGGCCTGTGGCCGGTCAACCGCACAATGCCGGTTGGTGAGTGTATGCATTCGATCATGACGGCGTATTCTATCGGTTTGGGCCGATGTCCGCCAGTGGAAACGGCCTCGGCTCCACGTTGGTTAACAGCCGGTTCCTCTCGGACCCTACCGCCACTTCGAACTCGCGACGGGTAATTGATTGATAGGCACCCAGCCAGACAGCGAGCCGGTCGCCAGGCGAAGGCCGTTGTGGGGGCTTCGCGTTGCTACCCTCGCTCAAGCCGGACCGGAGGGCCGGAAGAAGGGGGTTGTTTCCGCCTGCTTTCGCGGCGGTGCCACGAGATTTCATCCTTTCAATCAATGTTCTTATCATGGTTTCTCTCTCTTTCTTCAACAGGCTCTTCATTCCCTCACATTGCTATTTGGTGGCTTTTTCAAGCATAATGTAATCCAGATTGACGCCCACATCGCCGCTGTCATTCTGCAGCTTGAGTGTTGCGCCGTCAGGCACCGCCATGTTGACCACTGCATCCGCGTATGCTCCATTGCCATACCATGCGCCTGTGGAGCGAACGGTGATGTCGGTTGCGTGTGCGCCGTTAATGTAGACACTGCAGGTCCCGTTGTTGACGGTTGCATACCGGATGGTCAGGCGTGTTGCCGCCGCCAGGCCTTTGAATTCCAATGCTGCATTGGTGGTGTGCAGGTAGGCCACACTATAGCCGCCAGAGGCAAAGGGGTCGCTATAGTCCCCCGCGCCATTCAACTTCGTGCCGAGTTCAGCTTCAATCTTGCCGGACAGGTAGAGCGGGTTGGGATCGGTTGAAAGTTTGAATTCGCGCAAACACCACGCATAGACAGCGCCCGGAAAACTGGACGGCGTATACCACCAGTAATTGGCCGAGAAACTCAACCACATGGTCAGTCCGTCAGCCGATATGAACTTCGATGGGATGTTCAGGAAATACGCCCGGACGCCGAACGAGGGCAAGTACTGAACCAGCCTGAAAGGACCGGTGATTGCATCAGACTCAAGCAGCATGCCGTCCATGATATCCTTGTTGCCGGTAACCACGCGGCTCATCACCATCATATACTTGCCCAGCGCGGCGTTGTACGTCATGGAAACATTGCCCAGTCGCTGGCGCCAATGAGCAATGGCCTGAATGTTGCCGTAAACATCCGCAAGGTTGTTCCTGTCCCAGTTCATCCAGGTGCCATTGCGGGCATAGTATTGCCAATTGGTATGGGTGTTCATATAAGCCGCGTTCTCCGCGGCATTGGTGCCATCCGGCATCAGGATACGAATGAGGTAGATGTTGTCGCCCTGAATCCAACTGTTGTGAGCGGCAATCTGGACGCCGGGATCCGCTCCGTGCCCGACCATGTATGCGAACTTCCTGCCCGTCCGGCCGTCCACGGGAGCATGTTGCATATTTTTGCCAAAATCGACAAAATGAGGTGCGCCGATCATGATCTCTTTTCCGCCTGCGCCAGCGTCGTGGTGGGGTTCCAAGAGTGTGATGGCAGGGTCGGTCGGATCCGTCCACTTCACGCCTTTGTCGGTCGAATACCTGAAGCCAACCCAGGGCTCGAGCACGCCCCAGTCCGGCATGTCCTGCGGCGCGTCGGGATCTGTCCAGGTAAGCAAATAGGTGCTATAGTACCAAATCCCATTGTACATCAACGAGCCGCACGGGTAGCGCCCGTGCCCCGCGTCGCTTGACACGACTTTCGGCAGGTTGCTTATGCTCAGGTAAAGAGGATCGCTGCCCTCTGCCTTGCACTGCCCCGGATTCGGACTCGCCGTCGAGTAGTCACCTATGGAGCCGTCTGTCCATGGACTATACAGCACATCATCGTCCCCCCACGTGGGATAGAATGTGTCAGCGGCAGTGTAGGTAGCCCACCGGCCGGTAAACTGGAGACGCCGGTAGGATGATGCCGCAAACGGGCAGCCCGTGGGACATGTCGTGTCCCACGTGAAATACTGGTAGTTGGTGCCGCGTCCAAACAAGTAGGGTACTTCGCTGTGTGCAGGCAGTGCATGTTTGCCATTCTCCAACAGCTTCTTCATCCCTTCGCCCAGCGCATCGCCAATCAGAAAGTAACTCTCCGCGTTGGCGAACCAATGATGTCCATGGGTCGGACAGGGGGACAGCTCAGCAGGCCGGGCAAAGTCGGTGGTCTTTATGAATAAAGCATTCTTGATCTGCTTTGTTCCTTCTTCCTGCGCCTTTCTGAACTCAAACATATCGCCGCTGGTCACCGGTCCGCCATTGCCCAGTTCGCCCACCACCACTGGCATGTTCGGCACATTGAATTCCTCGCGAAGATCTTTTACCAGGTTGACGAGATTCTGCGCATACTCAGCAATCGCTGGTTTTTCACACATATCGTTCCAGCCCTGCTGCCAGTAAAAACCCGCTATTTCGTATTTCTGATCACCAAGCTCAGCCAGGGCGGCGCGGATTTCTTCAACCATTTTGGTGTAGCAGGGACCGACCGTGCCACCCGAACTTGGCGGTCTGAAATCCGCATACAGGCTCTTGCCGCCCCACGCAGTCTTGATCAACAGCACCGGCTCTTGGTAGAAGTCGCCCAGGACAAAACCGAACCCAAGCTCGGGTCCCATGTGCCTTCTCGATCCGTCTGCACCATAACCGGTGTAGCCCACCGTGAGGCCACCCTTCAGAACCTTGTCGCCAACCTTGAATGATATCTGCACATCATCCCGGACGACCCATTCCCCTTTTTCGTTCTTGAGCTTCTTCATCTTTTCGGCGCTCTTCGAATTCGCCATCGACCAGACCAGGTTGCCCTTGCCGCCATTGTAATCATGATCAACCGAGCCCTGACCTTCCATGTTCGACTGACCGGCGAGGATGAAAACCTTCACCGGCCCCTTCAACTCCTGCCGCGGCTTGCCTGCCTCAGCCTGCTGGGCCATCACCGTACTCACCGCCAATGACATGGCAACCACTGCGCCTACGATTGCTCTTGTTGTTATCGTTTTCATTGCAATAACTACCTTAGAGCCTGTTGCACAATGATTTTCGAGCCCAACCATTGGATTCGACGGCTGTCTGGAACAGACGGCTCAATTTTCTGTTTTCCAAGCACCTTTTCTTAACTTTTTATATGGTATCGTGTTTTTGCTAAAATATCAAGCAAAACTGCATGTCAAAATGAATAGAAACAGCCTTTTTCTCAATTCCAGCAGGCCTTACCACTTCGCCACAGCTTCAAAAGATTGTGCGTAGCGCAAACAAGCGACCACTCGCTACGGCAAGCTTCAATTCCTCGACGCATAAACCTGTCAAAGCCGCGAGCATCCTTAATCTGTCCAAACACCGGTTCGACCGTCTGACCTCGAATTTTATACAACTCTCGACCACGTTCGGTCAGAAGCTTTCGCTCCATCAATTCCGTCGGCGATAAGCCATCCGGTATTGGTTCTTTCGGCGGCGGTTGATCCTGCATCGCCTTTCGCTGTTTATGATCTTTCTGTGTCGCTACCAATAACTCAACATTACCCACAGGGGTCTTTGTGAAATTGTCATCGCTTTCTCAGGTCACTGGGGTTCGTTGCCGACCATGTCCCTGCCTCAAGGTCAAGATACCATCTGTCGTACCACTGCAGCGCCATCGGTGCGGTATTTTTTGTAGAATTGCTTGAGGTCAATCTGCTCGACGGCATCGAGAACAAACCACGCCAGATGATCTTGCGGCAGCCAGTCAGCCAAAGATGGCGGCAGCAGATAAACCTGGTTTCGGTCGCAAGGCAGGAAATTGTAGGCCATATCGTAATCCTTTATCTGTGTTTAACCAATCCATTGCACGGATTATAACCGAAAAGCTGGAATTATTCACTTCCCGAAATTCAATCTGAAGCGCAACACTTGGGTTTGCTCCAGAAGACCTCTGTCGGGGTCCGATAGTTTAAACATTTACGTGGTCGATTATTCAACAATTCAACGGCCTTGTCAAGTGCAGACTGCTCGATCGATCTGGAATCCTTTGGGGAAGAACTGACGCAACAGGCCGTTGGTGTTCTCATTGGTGCCGCGTTCCCAGCTATGGTACGCTCTGGCAAAATAACTCCGCATATCCAATCCACGCTCCAATTCCTTAAAACCCGCAAACTCCTTACCGTTGTCAAAAGTGATCGTCCTGACTTTCTCCGGCGGCAATTTCTTCATCGCCGCAAGCGTCGCTTTTGTTACGGTGTCAGCCGATTTGTCCTCGACTTTTACCGCCACCGTATATCTGGCCTTGCGATCAACATACGTACCGAAAAAACCGCTGCCCTTGCAGCCTTCAACCGTGTCGCCTTCCCAGTCGCCTCATTCTTATTTACCTATCCTGGCAGCATAAAGCGATAAACTCCAGCCCGCCTACGGCGGGCTGCCCTTAACCTGAAGCGTTGCGCTTCAGATTAAAATGCGCCATCTGTTTTTTTCAACATATTCTTCTCGAAAACCTTTTCGAACGGGATATATCTACAAAATGGCATTCTGTTAAGTGATCAGTTTATTTTGTAAACCTCGCCACGAAACCGCCGCCGGCATTCAGCTTTACTTCAACTTTTGTACTATGACCGACCGGGATGTTCTTCTCCACCTGAAGCGCGTCAGGCTGGCCATCCTGGTCCCTGCAATAGACTGCTTTGTAGTCGTCGCTGCCGAGAAACGACAAATCCAGCGTATAGGTTTTGGCAGTTGTCTCTCCATTAATGATGCCGACATACCATTCGCTGCCACTACGGCGGGCGAAGACAGCCAGTTTGCCGATTTCGGAACCCTTCAGGACTCGAGTTTCATCCCATACCGTCGGCAGGCTGCGAATGATGTCAATTGCGGGGCTTTCCAGGTATAGCTCTGGTTTATCGGCCCAGCAAAGAAGCGGTGAAGTAAAGATAACGGCGGATGCCATCTGGAGAGCAAATGTGGTTTCGGTCAGAAAATTTGTCTGAAATGTAGTCGGCGTAAAATCGCCTGCTCCGACAAGTAGACGTGTAAACGGCAGGTTTGCGTAATGACTTGGAGGAGTTGATGCCCACTTGTTGTATTCAAGGCCTCTTATACCTTCGCGTGTTATCGCATTCGGCCAGGTGCGCACTTCTCCTGTTGGTTTGTAGGCGCCATGAAAATTGATCAGAAGCTGCCGTTCCGCCGAGAGCCTTGCGCAATCCTCGTAAAAAGCCAGCATTTCATGACTTTCTGACGTCATATAATCGATCTTTGATCCCTTGCAACCGGCCTTTTTCAGGTTGTCGAAGAACTCCCTGCGTTTTTCCTTATCCCACAATCCAGGGCCCTGTCCGCAATCCTGGTAGCTGCGCCACACAAGGATCTCAACTCCTTTTTCTGCGGCGTACGAGCAAAGTTCCGTGAGTTTGGCCCATGAATCCTTTCCGTTCTCCATCCAGCCGAACTTCTTGTTTTCCCAGCCGGCATCCACGAGGTAATACTGGCAATTCATTTTAACAGCCATATCGACAAACCATTTCTGTTTGTCCCATTGTGTCCCCGGGTCATCAAAGGCCCACCAGGACCATACACAGCGACCGGGTTTGATCCATTTGGTTTTAATTCCGTCGGGAAACAGACTGGGATCGGGCGGCGGGCATAGATTGTTGATGATATCAGAGTTTACCAAGCCATTAAGATCAGGCGTCAGGGCTGTAACACGCCAGGGCGATGTGATGTCTCCATCCATATCCCATCCGTTCTTATCGTTCAGGAATACGCCCTGAAGTGTTGTTCCGCCAGCAACAGGCAGAAGCGTCATGCCGCTGTACCCGAAGACATTGGCTTCAGACAGGAATCCGTAACTTCCATCGGAGAATTTGACGGTAACCGGAAAACCTATTTGAGTTTTCTGTTTTGCATTTTCCTCGTCGATGTATTCGTTTTCTATTGCGCCGATCCGGTGACATCCGAAAAGGCCTTCATACCCGTCTGTATCAGTCTGGAACCAGGCAAGCGCGTTGGTGGGAAGTTTCCAGGCAGTGGCTTCACCTGCAATGTGCCGCTTCCCTTTGCCCGGTACAATATAACGGAATGCCGCTCCATCGTTGAACGCCCTGACTTCCAGCGTCCACATTGAGGAGTTGTTTGTGAGGCGGACTGGTATTTTAATGCCTTTGTAGCTGTTGATTGATTCCGCTTTCACACCCTGGCAAGGATATTTCTCATTAACAGTTTCATATATTGGCTTGCCAAGCTCCACCGTTTGTCCGAGGTCTGATCCGTCAACGGTAATTCCAAGCGGCGATTCCATGACCATTGTCAGGTCACCGCATTTCAGGTTATAGCTCAACCTGCCGGAATCTGACGCGAAGATTGCGGCTGCCAATCTGCCATCAGGACTTTTGAGAACAACAGGGTTAGATGATGTGCCCGGCTTGCCCGCCGCGGCCTGTTGGGCCATCACTGCATTTGCCATCAATGACATGGCAGCCACTGCGCCAACGATTGCTCTTGTTGTTTTCATTTTCATTTTCATTGTTATTTTCCTGTGGCAGGTTGATAGAGTTGGAACTCCGAAATCGTCGGACCGTCCGTGGATTCGATCACATGCAGACGGACGCGCTGGGCGATGACAGGACCGAACGTAACGTCCAGCCTGGCACCGGGATCTTCACCTTGATAACAAACTTTCCACTCGGTGCCATGCTGGTATTCGATGGCAAACTTGCGGATGCGTTTCAATTCCGGATACGCTTGTTCGATGACGGCGCGTCCCAGGGTTTCCGGTTTGCCAAGATCGACCTCCAACCATGCGGAGGTGGTGCCGTCATCGGTCGCCCAGCGCGTAGCGGAGTTGTCATCCACTGCCGTGGCGGGTCCATAGGTCGGATCGTTTTTATAGACGTTGGAGGCGGTGGCTTTGGCGTTCAGGTTGAGTGCTGCCGGATACATGGACGGATCATCAATCGCCTTCTTCAATTCCAAGATCATGGCGCTATCCTCTGGTCGGAACATGCCGCTGTGGTCGGGAGCGAAACTCAGCAGCACGTTGGAGGCACCAAGTCGATAAGCTGCTGTGAAATGCTTCACGAGTTGTGCTGCCGGCTTCGGGGCACTGGGCAGGACTTTCAGGCCGGCACCATAGGTGAACCAGGATCCGGGCGCGCCCGAGTTTCCTTTGTCCCAAGACTGCGAGACCAGTTCGCACTCCATGGGCAGATAGTATTTCACGCCCTCCACCGTGCGTTCCTTCTGATGCCCCCCCGGCGGCGGCAGCAGGTTCTCGCCATTCATGATGTCGGTGGGGAAGTAGGTAATCTTCGTGCCATCCTGAATGTGCTGGTTAAGGATGACGATGCAATCGGGCTGAAGCGATTTGAGCAGATCGTACACCGTTTGCGGCGAAAGATCCTGTGGTGCCCAATTCATCATATCGATCCAGAAATACGGGATGGGGCCGTAGTTGTGGGCCAATTCATAGAGCTGCGCCATGATCGTGGCTCTTGCATGCTCACCCTTGTTCCACATGCAGTAATAGAAGCCTGGAGCGACGCCCTCTTCCCGGCAGCTCTCGGCGAAGGCTTTTACGACATCAGTCGGCTCGTCTGTGGCGGCCACGGTTTGGGTTGATGTCTTGCTGGGCCAGAGCAGGAATTCGGAGGTGTGGCGGGTGGTGAGGACTGCGTAGCCCATCCCAGCCTGCCGGAAAAGCTTGGCCCAACTCGGCACGTTCAGCTTGATCGGACGATAGAGGGACGAGGGTCCTTGGGCGAATTCATCACCGACAAAGGTATTCAGACTATAATGCACGAAGGCACCAAACTTATACGATTCCCAACGACGGATATTTTTCGATGCTTCGGAGGCCGGCTTGTAATGAGTCCGAAGATCCACCTCGTAAGTCGCGATATCCTTGCCTGCGGCAGAAGCGATGTGCAGGCTGGTGAGACCGTTGGCCGACACGCTTTCGGTGACCACAGGATCGCGCGTTTCGGTGAGTTTCTCCGGTAGCTTGCCCGCCGCGGCCTGTTGGGCCATCACCGCACCCGCCATCAATGACATGGCAGCCACTGCGCCTACTATTGCTTTTGTTGTTATCGTTTTCATTGCAATAACTACCTTAGAGCCTGTTGCACAATGATTTTCGATCCCAACCGTTGGACCCGAAGACTGCTTGAGTGAGACGGCTCAATTTTCTCATTCTCATACAGCCTTTGTTAACTTTTTTACATATAATCGTGCTTTGCCAATTAATCAAGCAAAATTACACGTCAAAATGAATAGAAACGGCCTTTTTCTCAATTCCAGCAGGCCTTACCACTTCGCCACAGCTTCAAAAGATTGTGCGTAGCGCAAACAAGCGACCACTCGCTACGGCAAGCTTCAATTCCTCGACGCATAAACCTGTCAAAGCCGCGAGCATCCTTAATCTGTCCAAACACCGGTTCGACCGTCTGACCTCGAATTTTATACAACTCTCGACCACGTTCGGTCAGAAGCTTTCGCTCCATCAATTCCGTCGGCGATAAGCCATCCGGTATTGGTTCTTTCGGCGGCGGTTGATCCTGCATCGCCTTTCGCTGTTTATGATCTTTCTGTGTCGCTACCAATAACTCAACATTACCCACAGGGGTCTTTGTGAAATTGTCATCGCTGCAATACCCTGCATCTGCCAAAGCCACGCCGGTTTCTTCTTTTATCCCAACAGCTTGTCGGTTCGATTCAGTCTGCCCAAGCATGGGGTGCAACTGACGTTTATCATTTTCCTCCTGGGTGACATCCTCGGCAACGATGATAGGTAAAGCTTAACTGGTATTCTTGCCTGTTCGGTTGTCAGTAAGCTCTGATTCTACATTGTCGTCAATCCGGGTACTTCAATCCTGGTTCAGATATTCTCCATATTGCCGGGCGTTCATCAAGCCTTCCCTGCTGTTAGAATCTGTGACCTGCAGCTTGCACAGCCACCCGGCATTATAACAATCCTTATTCATCAGTTCAGGCTCAGTCTCAAGAACGGAATTGACCTCGATTATCTTACCGGACAACGGTGAAAATATATCACTGGCCGCCTTGGCGCTTTCCACCGTACCAAGAATTCCATCCGCCTTGATTTCCTGATCTGCCGCAGGCAGTTCTACAAAAGTGATCTCTCCAAGTTGCGACTGCGCATGATCGGTAATACCGATGGTTGCTGTTTGGCCTTCGATTTTTACCCATTCGTGTTCTTGGGTATAGAACAATGTCTCCGGAATCATATTCTTACTCCTATAACCGGCAACGACCGGAACAAAATAACAGTCTGTAAAAGTTTGCGATCTTGTAAATATTTCACAGACATTCTGTATGCAAACTGCATCAAAACCATATCAAAACCATGTACAAACTGCATCAAAACTACATACAAACCGCATCAAAACTACATACAAACCGCATCAAAACTACATACAAACTCACCAGAAAACGCTAGAATCTCGCCGTTTTTTCCACAATTTTGCCAAAAATATCGCTGGCCAAAACATCATTTTTCTCAATTTTTTCTTTTCTGCCCTGCTGAATATGTCGGGAATTGCGTGCGGCATAGTAAACCCCGACGGTATCACCCTCCTTCACCGCCCGTTCTAAGTATATTAGAGCCAACTGTTTATCACCAACCTTAGCGCAGCTCAGCACCCAACCAACGCACCGCCCCTCACTGTTGAGCACCGCATCCTCCGAACGCACCGGCCGCACACCCGACGCCCCAGCCATCTCCAGCCGCCCAACCGCCATCCCATAACCCACACTTTCCCTCCGCATCGCCTCACAGCCGAAAAAAAATCCCTTATCCAGCTTGACCGCCCAGCCGTAGCCGGCTTCAAACGGCGAAATATTATGCTTACCCGCCAATTCATGGCCGTAAAGTGGCAAACCTGCCTCAATACGCAAACTGTCCCGCGCCCCGAGTCCGCAGGGTTTCACGCCGAAAGATTCGCCTTGCTCGAGTATCATATCCCATAGTTGCGGCGCCTTTTCCGGGTGTACAAGAAGCTCAAAACCAACCCTGGCTCCGGTATAGCCGGTTCTGGCGATCACCACGTCAACACCGCCAACAGCCCCCTGCATAAACTCAAATGGTTTGAGTTTTCCAAACCGATTCTTAAGGGCCTCATCGCCACTGCCCATCATTTGCAGAATAATGTTGCGCGAGGTCGGTCCCTGCAGAGCAATATCCACCAGGCAGTCGTCGCCTTCTTCCAGGTTGCGCATATCACGTATTTCCGGAGCAACTTCGAATTCATATCGGCGCAGTCTCATCGGCGCGTCTTTGAACCAGGCCTTGATTTTGTCGTTATTGACGGCATTGACCACCAACATATACTTATTCTCACCCCGGCAATACACGATAATATCATCCAGTACGTTACCAGCCTCATCCAGTATGTACGAATATTGGGCAGATCCATTTTGCAGCTTGCCTACCGCATTGCTCGTAACCATCTCCAGGAATCGCATAGCATCCGTTCCGGCCACCTCCAGAACGCCCATGTGAGTACAATCAAAAAGCCCTGCCGCCTGGCGAACCGCCTGATGCTCCTGACTGACTGAGGTGTACCACAACGGCATAAGGTAGCCGGCAAATTCAGCCAAACGAGACGCATCCATCAACTGCAAATGTTTGTCGTAAAGAACGCTTTTTTTAACCTGTTCCATTTGATGTAAACCTTTATCTTCATTTGAAACCAGTCTGCCGAGCCAGCATTACCGCATAGCTGCTGCGCAGATGCTCATTGTTATCCAATCCCAGTTTTTCTGCCACGGCTTCGATATCCGCTTCGCCTGGCCCTTCGATCTCAACAAAACTGCCCAGTTTGGTCACCTCATCCAGGCACACCTCCGACTCGTCCAGTCGCCATACTTGTCTTTTTTTCTCGACTACTATGGTTAGTTCATACCCCAGTGCGGTCAGTAGCTTGTCGGCTTGCCGGGCATCGGACAGTTCGAATTCGATCTCTTCACGTCGTTTGTATGGTCCTTTCTGTCGCGGGCCTTTGAAGCACATTCGTGAAGAAAGCATTTTGTTATCGTCCTGGTCCTGTTCTTCGCGCAGCCGCAGACCGCTGTCCGTCTTGAGCAGGGAGCGGTCGGGCAGGTCGAAATATCGGTCCCGCTGGAATATCCGCTGTCGCAACTGTCCGCCCAGTTGTTCGAGCCGTTGGGCGTATGGCTCCAGTTGCGGTACTTTGAATTTTGCTTCTATTTCTATCGGCATAGGGATTATCTTATTTGCTGGCAGTTCGCTGTCAAGTGCGATATTGTAATGGCCGGCGAACCGATTGTCAATTGACTTGGCTTTAATTCATTACTATAATCGCCCCATAGTTGACAAACCTGACTCCAACATTAAACATACGCGATTTTAGGCCTAAATTTGATAGGACTATTGATGTTGCGAAAGAAAATCATGTTCTTTAGACATTGAAATGGGAAGTGTCAGATTAAAGAACGGAAGGATTCGTTAATGCGGAAGATGTTAATGGTTTTGAGTGTTGCGGTTGTATTTTTTATTGGCTGTAATGAGGAGACGGCTGGGGAACAAGCTGCTGTTGAATACCGCAGTATCTCCGTTGACGAGTATCTCGATAAAATGAAGGCTGGTTGGGTCGGTCAGATGGCAGGCGTTGGCTGGGGTGGGCCGACGGAGTTCCAATGGAAAGGCGAGATCATGCCTGCCGAAAAGATGCCGCAGTGGGAACCGGAGATGATAAACCAGTTCGAGCAGGATGATATTTATGTGGAGATGACTTTCGTGCGAACGCTGGAATTGCATGGCCTTGATGTTGACATACGCCAGGGGGGGATCGATTTTGCAAATAGTGGCTACAAACTTTGGCACGCCAACCGTTTTGGACGCGAAAATCTGCGAAAAGGGATTGCTCCGCCGGATTCCGGGCACCCGAAATTTAACGAGCACGCCGACGACATCGATTACCAGATCGAAGCCGATTATTCCGGCCTCATTGCTCCGGGTATGCCTAACCTCGCTATCGAACTGGGCGAAAAATTCGGTCGCCTCATGAACTATGGCGATGGGTTGTATGGCGGACAGTTTGTCGGAGGAATGTATGCGGAAGCTTTTTTCGAAAAGGATATGCAAAGAATCGTAACTGCCGGCCTCAGTTGCGTTCCGGAGGGAAGTCAGTTCCACGAATGCATCAGTGATGTGATCGAGTGGCATCGCCAAAACCCCCACGACTGGCAGAAGGCATGGAATCTGATTGAGGCAAAGTACCAGGACGATATGACTTACCGAAAGGGTTCCTGCCCCGTGGAACGCAAGAGTGGGTTCAATATCGACGCCAAGATCAATGCCGCTTATATCGTTATGGGGCTGCTCTACGGCGACGGTGATATCGACAAGACGATCATTATTTCAACTCGCTGCGGACAGGATTCCGACTGCAACCCTTCCAATGCCGCCGGTGTGCTTTGCACAACAATCGGCTTCGAAAAGCTACCGGATAAATTTAAGTCGGCTCTGGACCCGGATCGCAAGTTTAGCCATACATCATACACCTTCGGCAAACTCATCGAGGTCTGCCAACAACTCGTTCGCCGGGCTGTAGAGTGCCGGGGCGGTCGAGTTGAAAAAGATTCCAACGGCAAAGAAGTTTTCGTGATTCCGGTCCGAAAGCCAAAACCCGGCAAGTTAGAACAGGTCTGGCAACCCGGCCCTATCGCCAATTCCCGCTTTACGCCAGCGGAAATGGAAAAGATAACGCCGGCGTCAAAAGGATCGTGAAACGTTGATTCAGACTCATAGGAAAATGTGTGCGAAATCGCACATATAGGAAACCGCGAAAAATGCAATATTACAAGTTTTTTTTGAAAATACACAAATGGGTCGGCATCATTTTTTCGCTGGTGTTTTTGAACATAGCGGTAACCGGCTTTCTTTTGCTGCAAAAAAAGAACTACGCATGGCTGCAGCCGGTTACCGAAACCGGCGCCGAGGGTGAAATCCAGGATTTCATTACCACGGAGGAACTGTTGGACATAGTGTTTCGACAGGGTCATGAGGATTTTCAATCGCCCGAAGACATCGACCGGATCGATTTTCGGCTGAGCAACCGGGTACACAAGGTGCAATCGCGGTATAACCACAGCGAAATCCAGGTGGACGCTGTTAGCGGCAGGGTTCTGAATACCAACTGGCGTGCCTCAGACTTCATCGAAAACCTCCATGACGGGTCTTTTTTCGGCAAATGGTTCCACGACTGGCTTATGCCGTTAGTGGCAGTGGCGGTGTTTTTTCTAACGGTCAGCGGACTGTATATATGGATCAGGCGGGCAATACGGTAAGTTATAACCAATGGGTATGATAGTTTCCGGCAGGGCCAATTGTAAAGGTTTTCAGGACAAGTAAATACATAATAAGAAAACGGAAAAATCCAGTCGTTATGAGTATAGAATCCAGTTTAAGGTGAAACAGGAGATTAAGATGAAATCAAGAAAGTTATGTTATTTGATTACGGATGCTATTGTGATCGGGGTTGTTGTGGTTTTTGTGGCCTCATGTTCATCGGTAAAACAATGTTCATCCGTAAAACAAGGTTGCAATCTTACTGCCGAGCAGGCGAGCGAAGGAAAGACTGTTAAGCTAACGAAGGAAGAAAGGCTCAAATGGTGGCTTGACGCGCGTTTTGGCATGATGATCCATTGGGGAGCTTATTCCGAGGCCGGCGGATATTGGAAGGGGGAATATGGAGGAGGATATTCCGAATGGCTTAAGTTCCGCGGTATCAGCAATGAGGAATACGACGCGTTAATCAGATCTTTCAACCCAGTGGATTTTGACGCCCAAGAGTGGGTGCGAATTGCCAAGAGCGCGGGAATGAAGTATATGGTGATTATGGCTAAACATCACGACGGTTTTGCTATGTATGATTCCGCTGTCAGCGATTATGATATTGTGGATATGACTGATTTTGGGCGTGATCCGATTGGTGAGCTTGTCGAAGCGTGCCACAAAGCGGGGATTAAATTTGGAGTATATTACTCGGTGGACAGGGATTGGCACCATCCGGATGCCGCATGCGATGATAAATATAAGCAGTGCAATAAGTGGGATTATCCGGAGAACGCCTCGGGCGGGATGGATAGATGGCATAACAGCTACTTTGCCAAATTCGCTGTGGAACAGGTCAGAGAATTAGTGAGGCAGTATCCTTTGGACATTGTCTGGTTCGATGGTATCGACCTTAAAACCGCTGAGGAAGTGGCACTGCTTGAATCCATTATCTATACTGCCAGACCCAATTGCCTTATAAACAGCCGAATCACCGGGTTTGTTCCTCCTCGGGGCGGCGATTATCTTTCTACAGGCGATAACGAAGTTCCCGATACATATAAGCCAGGTGGATGGGAGAACCCCGGGACATTGGGGTTTTCATACGGATACAGTGTGCATGATACCTTCAAAAGTCCCAAGCAAGTGCTGCATAAGCTGATTGAGATTGTAAGCAAGGGCGGCAATTATTTATTGAATGTGGGCCCGGACGGCAAAGGCCGGATTATACCGCAAGCCCAAGATATTTTAAGGGAAATTGGTTCCTGGTTAGACGTATATGGAACAAGCATATACGGCGCCGACGGTCTTGCCATAGTTCCACCTGACAATATTTTATTCACGGTTAAACCGCACAGGCTGTTTGTTCATATATTAGACTGGAACGATCAGCAGGTGAAAATAGAAGAGATGGACAAGATTCTGGGATCGCATCTGGAGAGTGTGGACAAGGTTTATATGCTTGCCGACGATCAGAAACGGCCCCTGGAGTTTCAGGTGACTAATGGGTCGCTGACCATCGATTTGTCCACTTGTCCGTTTAGCGAATCTCAGCGTAACAAATACGCGGAAGTTATTGTTGTGTCCGATGGAAAATAATAATTGCTTCATGGTCCGTGGTAACAAGTAGTGGCAGCTTACCGTGAAGCTGCGTCAGGCGCCAGGCACGAGTGGAAGGGTGGGAAGATGAGTTAGTATTATGGAATCTGATACTGAGCAGAAATTGGAATGGTCCAGTAAACGGCTGCTGGAATGGACATCCGGCCATTTCGCGAAAGCCGGGGTCGAACAGGGTCGGTTGTGCGCGGGGACAAGTTTTTGTTTGCAGATTTTGTTTCCCAATGGGTATGATAGTTTCCGGCATGGCCAATTGTAAGGAAGAATGCACGAGTGGTACGGCCAGTTTGGGTAATAGGAAAACGGAAAAATTCAGTCGTTATGGTTATAGAATTCAGTTTGATGTGAAACAGGAGATTAAGATGAAATCAAGCAAGTTATGGGATGCTATTGTGATCGTGGTTGTTGTGGTTTTTGTGGCCTCATGTTCATCCGTAAAACAGTGTTCATCCGTAAAACAAGGTTGCAGTCTTACTGCCGAACAGGCGAGCGAAGGAAAGACTGTTAAGCTAACGAAGGAAGAAAGGCTCAAATGGTGGCTTGACGCGCGTTTTGGCATGATGATCCATTGGGGAGCTTATTCCGAGGCCGGCGGATATTGGAAGGGGGAATATGGAGGAGGATATTCCGAATGGCTTAAGTTCCGCGGTATCAGCAATGAGGAATACGACGCGTTAATCAGATCTTTCAACCCAGTGGATTTTGACGCCCAAGAGTGGGTGCGAATTGCCAAGAGCGCGGGAATGAAGTATATGGTGATTATGGCTAAACATCACGACGGTTTTGCTATGTATGATTCCGCTGTCAGCGATTATGATATTGTGGATATGACTGATTTTGGGCGTGATCCGATTGGTGAGCTTGTCGAAGCGTGCCACAAAGCGGGGATTAAATTTGGAGTATATTACTCGGTGGACAGGGATTGGCACCATCCGGATGCCGCATGCGATGATAAATATAAGCAGTGCAATAAGTGGGATTATCCGGAGAACGCCTCGGGCGGGATGGATAGATGGCATAACAGCTACTTTGCCAAATTCGCTGTGGAACAGGTCAGAGAATTAGTGAGGCAGTATCCTTTGGACATTGTCTGGTTCGATGGTATCGACCTTAAAACCGCTGAGGAAGTGGCACTGCTTGAATCCATTATCTATACTGCCAGACCCAATTGCCTTATAAACAGCCGAATCACCGGGTTTGTTCCTCCTCGGGGCGGCGATTATCTTTCTACAGGCGATAACGAAGTTCCCGATACATATAAGCCAGGTGGATGGGAGAACCCCGGGACATTGGGGTTTTCATACGGATACAGTGTGCATGATACCTTCAAAAGTCCCAAGCAAGTGCTGCATAAGCTGATTGAGATTGTAAGCAAGGGCGGCAATTATTTATTGAATGTGGGCCCGGACGGCAAAGGCCGGATTATACCGCAAGCCCAAGATATTTTAAGGGAAATTGGTTCCTGGTTAGACGTATATGGAACAAGCATATACGGCGCCGACGGTCTTGCCATAGTTCCACCTGACAATATTTTATTCACGGTTAAACCGCACAGGCTGTTTGTTCATATATTAGACTGGAACGATCAGCAGGTGAAAATAGAAGAGATGGACAAGATTCTGGGATCGCATCTGGAGAGTGTGCGTAAAGTTTATATGCTTGCTGACGATCAGAAACGGCCAGTGGAATTTCAGGTGACTAATGGGTCGCTGACCATCGATTTATCCACTTGTCCGTTTAGCGAATCTCAGCGTAACAAATACGCGGAAGTTATCGTTGTGTCCGATGGAAAATAATAATTGGGTTCCTCATAAGAATCTGTACAGAACACGAGGCTAAGAACTGCTGTATCCT